>JBFRWR010000116.1:0-18868 GCA_051439685.1 Trichodesmium sp. | reverse complement strand
AAAAGCTTCCCATAAACTTCAGCAATTTTACCTTTAGTTTTTGCACGCTTTGCACATTGCGCCAGTCGCCACCTCTGCCAAAAATTTAAAGACTTTCCCGAAAAACTCTCTTTTTCCCTCTCATCTTTCCCAGCCATTACAAATAATAAGTTACGAAAATTATCCGGCTTTTCTCTCCAAGTTGCCACAGAAATATCCGTACCAACTTCACTCAAATAACCATAACTTTCTAACCATTGTTGAAACTCCCTTTGTAATTCCCGATTTTGCTCAAATTCTACCTCTATTTCCACATCAGAATTAGTTGCCATTTTTAACTTAACCGCCAATTTTTGTAATTCTCGAATCGAAACAATTTCTGGAGCAGTATCCGTAGGCAACCATTCCTCAGAAACTCGAAAGAGCGATCGCCTAATTGCTAATCCTATCGGACCTAAAATATTATAATAAGTAATTGGTTTTAACCATTCCTGAATTTGTTCTGCTTCTGCCAATAATTCTGATAAAGACTGAGACGAATTTTCTTTTAAACTCTGTTGGAAATTTTGTTGGAAATCTCGTTTAAAATTATTCTCTAAACTTTGTAGTGCCGGAACAAAAATTTGATAATAGTCACCTTCAAAATCTCGATCTACTGCCATTTCTTTTTGAATCAAACGCCATAAACCAGGCAAAGCAGACCACACTTTTCTTAAAGGTGGTTTTCCCATTTTTTGCCCTCGTAATAAAAACTCTAAACCCTGCTCTGGCAATCCCATCATTCTAAAAATTTCTCCTAACAAAGTCGCATTAAAATAAGCATGGGAACCTAACAAAGTTGCCGTTTCTGTAAAGTCTAAATTTGCTACTTTTCCCCCCAAAATAATAGTAAAAATTTCTCCCCAAACTCCACAAGTCAAAGGACGATTTATCGACCAAGTTAAAGGATGAATTGCTCCGGGAATTACTTCTGCTGCAATAGTTCGAGTCCAGATAGGTCTCAAATTAGTAATCGGACGACTTTGTAAAATCCAGATTTTTTCACCATCCCAACACCATTCAATATCCTGGGGTAAACCATGAAAAAATCCTTCAATTGCCTCTGCTTGTTCTACCAATTCTTGAATAATTTCTAGAGGTAAAATATCCTGATTTTCTAAGCCAACAGATTTATCATTTTCCTCTTCTTCATTTACCAATTCTTGAGTGATTTTCAGAGGCAAAATATCCTGATTTTCTAAGCCAACAGATTTATCAACAGAATTATAACCTTTATCTTTTACTGTAGAAATTTGAGTGTCGTAAAATCTATTTTTATCAATTTCTAAATGTACTGGAGTCAACTGCCCACCCACAACTTTTTCCGCACCGCCAGGCAAAGCTTCAATAATTATTTTTGCTCCACCATCTAAAGGATTTCGAGTAAACATTACCCCGGCAACTTGACTAATAATTAAAGACTGAATTAATACCGCCATTTCAGTATCAGGAATTTGTCTTTGCCGACGATAATTAACTGCTTCTGCCAACCAATAAGACTGACGACAAATATTAATTGCCTCCAATAATTCCGTTTCATTATTCACCGGAAAGATAGTTTGATATTGTCCGGCAGCCGAACTATTATCGCTATCTTCCCCAATAGCAGAAGAACGAACAATTAGGGGAAAACTCACAGACATTCCATCTAACTTATCCAAAATTTTATCTACAGACAAACAGGCAGTTGAGAGTTGAGAATTAGGAATAGATTTTTTCACCTCACTCTCTAAAATAAATTCCCTATTACCTTCTTTCATTGCAGGTAAAACCAAACCTTGAGGAATATTAAAACTAGCCTTTTTCAGTAGAGCTAATCTAGCTGCTTTTTCTCCACAAGTTTTAGGTTCGAGTTTATCTTCTAAAGAAAATATAGGTTGTTTTTGTAAAGCCATATCATCACTTTGGCGAATATTTATTATCACTAATATAATTCCTAATCCTGCTGCTGCGAAAAGTTCTAAAAAAGATGCTGACTGGCGAAATAATAAAACCCAGAAAAAACCACTGAGACATCCGAAGCGAGCTGCCCATTGGCGAATATTTTGATTTTTTCTAGTAAATAATTTTTCACATATAAGTAATATTAAAAAACCTGTAAATCCTGAACCAAACGCAACAACAGGATCATAAACCAAAACTCCCCAACAAGCATTAGTAACACCGCCACCTTTAGCAATCAAATATCTACCTAATACTAAAAATATTAATCCTACTAATTGCCAACTAGGAATTTCTGGAAATAATAATTTGGCTGCTAAAACAGGAACAATACCTCTAGTTATTTCTGCTAAAACTGTAATTATTGCCACTGGTTTCGGCGCGTGAATAAATGCTGCAGATACACTAATATTACCCGTACCAACTTTTCTCAAGTCAATACTTGTCAGACTTTTAACTATTAAATTAGTTAGAGGAAAAGAACCGAGACAAAAGCAGAAAGTTAAAAAGAATAGTGGAATTAATATTTGCATATCAACAGATATTTTTATAGGGACGCCTAGCAGTACAAGGATTAAACTGAGTATCTACAAACTGTACTGGCTGATAAGTCTCAATCCACAACTGCGCTCCACAAGGTAACGGTTCATAAGGCTGATAAACTATACGACACGGACCATCAATTTCCATTTGATAACCTATATCATTACGATTTGTCTGCTTCAAGGCAACTACTGGCATCAATTGATCGGGAGTCATTAGAGGATCTTCCTTAATTCTTTTGCGATTTGCTTTAATGAAAAGTTGATTGACATGAATTTTGGTCGGATTCTTTCGCTTCTGATGACACCAGACACCTTTAGGACCTCGTTTACCAGGTATGACGATCGGCATTTTTCCGTATAGAGGAATTTGCCAAAATCTCTTCCCCTTATAAGCGCCTTTGATTCTACCTTCAGAAAGTAGAACTCTGACTCGTTGACAACAAATACCTAATAAAAAAGCAGCTTCTCTAGTTCCAATATATTTCATAATCGTGATATTTACTCTAGCACTATAGTTTTAATATAGAAAATTTATCTTAAATTTATGATAAAAATGAACTTTACTCATCAAAAAAATAATTATATTATATCTTCACCCGTAATTTGATAAACTCGCTGCTCAATATCTACAAAATATTTTGGTAGTACCTTTAGGACAATAAAATCAGCGATCGCTATGATTAAACGATTATGTACTGCTGGCCAAATTTTGGGATTTTCCAAATTAAGGATTCATTCCTAGAAATGCAGAAGACATAGATAGATTATTTCACTTAACTAAATTATCTTTTCAATCTAACAGACAGATATTAACCTTGACCAAGTTTATAAATAATAGTCAATAATTCTCTCAACTTGTCCAGTTCGTGAGATAATATTAATAATATTCACATAAGAATATAATAAGGAGATTTAATATGGCACAAGGGAATCTGTTGATTCCGATAGCAGTTTTAGTAGTAGGATTCATTGCTGCTGTGACTATCGGTTCAATTGCTTGGTATAATTCTAAACGTCCTCCTGGTTGGGAAGATGCCGAACGTCCTGACTACGTTCCTAAAGTTGGCGATGATGAAAATAGCTAGTACCAGAGAGCGAAAGAATTTAGGAATGAGGATTTATTAACTTCCAGATTTTTTGCCCAGGATCATTTCAGTGCAAGACTCCTAGCTAATATTTATGGATCATATTTTATCCTCATTCCTGAATATTTATGGCATTTGCTTTTTTGGTTATTCTTAACTGCTAAGTTATCTCAAATCCGCTTGCTTTGGAGAAAATGGTAATACTATCAAAAAAGAGCGAAAACTCCTAGTTTGTAGAGGGTTTGGAAAACAAACCCCTACGAGGCTTGAATTACACCGATATAGCGCTACGCGAAGTGGGAGTAGGGAGTAGGGAATAGGGAGTAGCAGACTTTTCAAGGGTTCTAGGATTTAGAAATGTCAAGAGCCGTGTCGGCGTAGTGCTATAATATAGAATCCGGTTAATTAGACATTGCAAGTAATGGTTGACGGCCACCAGTGGAACTGAGTTATTGCCCGCAAGATTTCTGGTTGTTTGATTAGCTGGCAACAGCGATCGCAGATTACTTGTTTCAGGTCTTCTAGAGAATCAAAAACTTTATTCATAATTGATTCGTCTAGTAATGGCCACAGCCTCTCGGCAGGCTGTAGTTCAGGAGAATAAGCAGGTAGGAACTCTAAAAACAGACCTGGTGGGATTTCTAACTTATCTGTAATATGCCATCCGGCTCTATCAAGTACCAGTAATGCTGGATGCTCCTGATTAATTCCCTGGGCCTGAGCAAAAGCTTCGAGAATCAGACTCATTATTTGCGTTTCCACTCGGTCAAACAGCCACCATTCACTTTCCCCACTACTAGGTTCAACTCTCGCCATACACCCAGCACCATTCAAATCGCCAGTGAACTGGAGCTATAGGTACTTCCCACCAAGGGAACCAATCTCTACGAATTACAGGTTTAAGTCCTACACGATGTTCATCCATAGTCCACAGTCGTACAGATTTACCTACTTTGATTTCTAATTCCTGAAGTCGCTGTTGGAGTTTTTTTTTCCATTCTTGCTGTTCTAACTCAGAAGCTAAAGCATGAGACGGGCGAGGCACTTTGATGAGCGTATTCTAGCCCTCGTAAATATTCCCATCCTCGCTGGGGAGACACAGAACCTCCGAGCAACTCACTCATCCAGACCGCTACCTTCGGGCCACTCCATCTACCTCCACCTGGAGGCTCTTCTTCTAAAGCTTGCACCAGTAGAGCTTCCTGCTGTTCATCTAGCAAGGGTTTTGCTCCTGGATTCTGATGACGACCATCTCCAAGCGCTGCTGGTCCTCCTTTGTTGAACCGTTTGGCGTTGGCGGAGCCTAGCGGCAGCTATATCGCTCGAATCCATTGCAAGCCATACCCTGTAACTATAGCTACTTCTTCACTCTTTAAACCTTTGGCCAATAGCCAGACAATCTGCCACTGAGAGCGTTCTACCACATCTCTAGCGCCTCGATAAAGCTTCTCCATTTCTTCTACAGAAATATGCTCTTTGATACTCAAACGCTTTCCCATTGCTTTAATGCCTGCTCATCCCTAGTCACATAAATATACATACACTATATAACCGGATTCTATATAAAATGCGGATTTGATATTATACATAAAAAATTGTAGGAATGTTGCATCAAACATTCCTACAGTATTTCATAGATATTATTGATAGAATCTGAGAGTTTATAGAGACTTTCTCTTATTATCTCTACTCAGAATACATACTGCTACATTAATTTCAAGAGTAAAACTATTTCTTATTAACTCCACTGGGAAATTGATCGATTTTAGCTACACCATAAAATGTGAGACTATCATTCCCAATTCTTACCCTATCAACTCGAAGTTGAGTATTTTCAAGGGCAAATTTATCTAAGTCTAATAAATTATTGACATGATCTATTAAAGATTTACCTAAGTCTGTAGATTCTTGATTACCATTATATTTAACATTTACAAATTCAATTTTGCGTCGTTCTTGTACTTCGATGTTAGCTGTAAAATCAACATCTATAAGTTGATTTGGACTTCCTACACCAATATGGGTTTTCATTCTGAGGCATCTATCTTCAGTGATAGTCATTTCAGTATTTTGGAAATGTAGGGGTTGTCCCTGATATTTGAGCCTTTGAAGTTTCTCTACCACAAAAGTGGTATTGAAAGATTGGGTTAAATCTGACTCGGTTAATACTGTCCTCAAAGTAGCCTGGATAGGTTGCCTGAGTTTGACTTTACCTGTAAAAATAGCACTGAAGTCTATAGATACAGCTTGCAGGTAAAGTTCCATGACTTCGATGCGAAGGCCATTATACATCCGCATTCCTTTCCCAATAAAGTCAAACCCATCCAGGCTGCCTTGTAAGAGTTTGGCCACTGGTTCGGCGCGAACATTGGCTTCGACTTTCTCCGAGCTTTTAAATAGAGCTGCAATTGCAGCCCCTGCTACTTTGCTCACTAGGCGATCGCCACTTTGATTCTGCATTGGTGTGCTGGTAAACAATGCCGTCACCATAATTTTTCAATATGTACCTTCATTGACATTATAACTATTTTATAAAGATTTGTAAAATTCACTTGTACTTATACTGATCATCAGCTCTACTTTATGTTTTCTATCAGATTAATAAGCTATTGAAGTAGATTAAGTCCAAAATTGTTAAATATAGTCATTTCAAATAAGGATGAAAAACTTTTTTGGCTGAAACCCTTTCCTGGAAAGAAACACTCGTCCCAGTCTTATTCAGAATGACTATATCTACTAAACTTGACCTAGTGAAACAGCAATATCTAGAAGTGTGCCTTGAACACAGGCATCTGTTAATAAGGTTCCGGTTAAGTCAGCGTTGTCTAAAACGGCACAGAGGAGATTAGATCGTTGTAAGTTTGTCCCCCGGAGGATAGCTCCGCTCAAATTAGCCTCTTCCATATCTGTCTGAGATAAGTCTGCACCGGAAAGATTAGCATTACTTAATTCAGCTTGAAACAAAATTCCTCTAGTTAAGTTTACACCTCGTAGGTCAGCTCCACGAAAATCAACGCCACTGAGGTCTACATTATTAAATATAGCTCCATTTAAGAAAGCTCCTGTAAAGCTAGCCCCTCTGAGTTGAGCATCAATAAAAATAGCCCCCCTTAAATCTGCGTTCCGAAAGTCAGCTCTTCTTAAATCTGCAGCTGTAAAGTCAGCAGCTCGAAGATTAGCTCTGAGTCCAGCTTTCTGTAAATTAGCTCCGGCAAAATTAGCTCCAACTAGGTTGGACTGATAAAAATCAGTTTCTGAGAGTTTAGCTCCTACTAAATCTGCACCAGGGAGGTGAGCATTTGTCAGAAGTTTAATTTTACCTAACCGAATATCTGAAATATCAAAAGATGTTAA
This sequence comes from Trichodesmium sp., assembly GCA_051439685.1. Taxonomy (GTDB): domain Bacteria; phylum Cyanobacteriota; class Cyanobacteriia; order Cyanobacteriales; family Microcoleaceae; genus Trichodesmium. Next base: position 11,925 of record JBFRWR010000116.1, on the reverse strand, counting down.
TTCATTCATAAGAAATTGAGATTATTTAATGGAATAATTAGTAAGAATTTTATGCTAAATTTTTCAATTTTAGGTATGAGTAAGAAAAAAATGGTTAGGACATAGACTAATAATCAATCTCAGAAAACGGAACTTAAATGTTTTTCCAAATATTCTGGCATTGCACGGATTGCAGGATATTTTGTCGCCCGAACATCAACCATAATCCCCGTGTTGACCTCTCCCCGTGTTGACCTGTCCCCGTGTCAGCCAAATTATCCCAGTATTCAGCAACGCCACTATTCCCTTTTAGGTATGACTAAGAAAAAAATCGTTAGGACATAGACTATAGTCATTTCAAATAAGGATGAAACACTTTTTTGGCTGAAACCTTTTCTAGATAAAGAAACATTCGTCCCAGTCTTATTCAGAATGACTATAATAATCAATCTCAGAAAACGGAACTTAAATGTTTTTCCAAATATAGCAATCCGCGCATAGGTCGCGACAAATCAAAAAGTAGATAAAAAAATTGAAACTCCTACCTGTTGCCTGTTGCCTTCTGGAGCTGTTGCCTAAAAAGCAGTAAGATTTTTGCCACGAATATGCGGAGGATTGCTATATTCTGGCATTGCACGGATTGCAGGATATTTTGTCGCCCGAACATCAACCATAATCCCCGTGTTGACCTGTCTCCCTATCAGCCAAATTATCCCAGTATTCAGCAACGCCACTATTCCCTCCATACCTATTCCCTGATTAATGCACTGATGTTTTGGCACTAACAGCTTCTTCTAGCCAAACATTAGGTAGTTGACTTGGCCTTTGAGGTAATTCCATCAAACCCATTTCTGTTAACCGAATCACATTACTGAGAATCTCTATTAAGCTAGGGTCAAAATAAGTGCCACTACGATCGCCACACTTTCTTAACGCTTCTCCTAAACTCAGAGAAGTTCGTTTACCCCGTGGTTGTGTCAGCTCTTGGAAGTAAGAAACTAAACCAAGAATACGAGATTCTATAGGTATTTCTTCAGCCCTCAAACCATCTGGTTTGCCACTACCATCCCAGTATTCTAAGTGATGAACAATAATTTCAGTAATGGGCGCTAACTCTGGCATTGCTGCTAATAACTGACCTCCTAGCAAGTTCCGTTCTTGCCAAAAAGTTAATGTTGCATCATCTAACTCATCTGGTGTTTTCATAAATATTTCTTTTGGTGCCGAAACTAACCCTACTCGAAATAATAATCCTGCCAACCGCAACCGTCGCAATTTGAGAGTAGGTAAATCTAACATTTGCCCTAAAGTTTCAGATAAAGCTGCTACTTGGAGAGATGCCACGGAATTTGTTTGGTCTTGCTCGTCTACTTTCTGTGCCATTCGTAAAAATGCCTGTAACTTATTAGCATTCAGATTACGACTTACTCGTAATGCTTGACCTTCTAATTCCCAAAGTTCTCTTGTTTGTCTATTAATGGCTATCATTTGTTGCTGGGAAGTTTGGAGGTAAGAAACTATGCGAGATACAACATTAGTCATATCGGTATCTGGTATACCTTCAGTGGTGATAACTTCCTGATGTTGTTTTTGAATAGAGTCGGCTAATGCTGGATCGTAAGGGCGACATCTTTCTGTGAGAATTTCCGCAGCTTTTGCCACTAAGTTCTGATCGAAAGTCCATAAACCGTAGAATTTTCTTTCTATATCTACATCTGGTTTACCATAGGGTAAATATTCATCTTCAGATAGTTCGTGGCAAAGTACCATAGCTCGGTAACTGGGAGCTAGTATAATTAAATTCCATTCATTAACTAAACTATCGGTTGTTTCGAGATTAACTAAAGAGACATTTTCTAACTTACTTGTTTGATGTTTTGCTAACCCACTATCTGGTACTGCACTGATTACAACATGACGACTATTTGCAGCTATTTCTTGATAACGTTCTGCCTCTTGCATATACCATTTTCCTTGTTGAAATGTTGCCAAAACTAATGGTTTTGCTTCTGGATGTTTACTGCTATTTTGTAATATGTGATCTTCTAAAGCATGACACAAAGCTACTAATGTATTTTTGAAATAAACTCCGTAACTAGAAGGAAGTTTTCCTTCTGGACTAGCTGCTTTTAATTGATTTAAAGTTGCCTCTGGATTCATATTATTAAATGATATTTTTTATATTTTTCTATTTGATTCTTATTAGCTATACCTTCATCTTTTAATGTTAAGGCGATCGCATTCCATATATTTATACATACTTTAGGTCTTTTGTCAAGGTTTGTTAAGTTTTTGTATTGATAAATAAGGTGATAAAATATATGGCAATCTAATTAGGTATCCAAGTATGACAGTTTATGAAGACAGGGAAGCATTTATTCCTTATTCTAGAAGAGATATTATTGAAATTTGTATTAAAGATGGTAAGTTACCAGAATCAATGGTACAAAAGTTTAGAGATTTTTGTTCTATTTTAGTCGCTTATTACCATTTTAAATTACATAAAAGCTTGGAGTTATTAAAGGAAAATTATGCTCCTTTTAACCCAGATGCCAACACAAAATATATTTTTAATCATTCTGAGGCAGAACTTGCTGTAATGAGAAAAACGGTTGTGGATAGTTTTCAAGAAATTCTGGAACAAGGTAATTATTACTCCATATCTCAGGCTAGTTTAGAACGAGCTTTTCAGGAAAAATCGCTAATCGAACTAAAAACAGATATCAATTTTGATGATTTTGAAGAAATGGTATGTTACTGTCGTGGAGATATATATAAAACAATAATTATCAATAAATTTTTCCGACGCAAAGTCCCCCTGAAACTTGATATTTTTGAAAGAGTAGCTTTATTAATTAAGTGTAAATCTCAAAACAAAAATAATAATCAGAAATCTGATAATTATATGGAAGAAGCTAATTTAAGTCCGGCAAAAATTTATATTTCTCTTTATAAAAATATTCCCAAAAATGATATTGAGTTTCTATTTCCTAATGTCAAAATCAGTATGACTTTAAAAGACCGTTTGCTGTTAATCATACCAGCCATTGGTGCAGCCGTACCTATTGTTTTAAGAATTATTCCCCAAGTTTTACTAATTATCGGTGTGATAGTTTTTCTGGCTTTAGGTCCGTCTTATGTAGAACAATTAAACTTAAGAGCGAGTCAGGAAGATATTAGAAATATGACAGGAATTTTAATTGGTACATTATCTTTAGGAATAACTTTAGGCGGATTTTGTTTCAAGCAGTATAGTAAATATAAAACAAAACAAATTAAGTTTCAAAAACTGGTGACAGAAACTCTGTTTTTTAATAATATTTCAAATAATGCAGGTGTATTTCAGTCTTTGATTGATGAAGCTGAAGAAGAAGAATGCAAAGAAATAATTTTAGTTTATTATCATTTATTAACTAGCAATACATCACTGACTCCAGCAGAATTAGACGATAAAATTGAAGATTGGATGGAGAAAAATTTTGATACAAAAATTGACTTTGATATTAATGGTCCATTAAATAATCTGACAAAAATTCGAGGTAAAATTATTGAAGCAGGTGAAGATATAGAGCAAGTTCCAGAGATACCATTATTAACCTACGATCAAAATGGTTATTGTCAACTTTTACCTCTAGATGATGCTAAACAATTAATAGATTATATCTGGGATAATGCCTTTCATTATGCTTAATCTAAATTAGGAATTAAGGGTAAATAATTAATAATTTGGCTTTGTACAATCAGGAATGATTAAGTCTCAAAGTAGATATTTTTAGATAATTATTTTATTCATATATGTACAGTTTCAAACCTATTATCATTCTTTAATGTGCAACCCCAATGATTTATGTGGGATAATTGATTTGCTTTTTTTATTATCCAGAAGTGGTAGTAAATGGTTTGAAGAAACTCAAATTAATCCTACATAAGTAGGGTTTGCTGAAAAAGTCTTTTGGTTGCGGTAGGGAATAGGGAGTAGGCGGAATTTCCTACCGAATGCTACGCTTTAGATGAATTTGTACAAGAGTCAAGAGAAACAGGGAGTTATCAAACAGGTACTCAGAACAATTATCCCTTGATTTGCCTCCCCAACTCTTACCCAAATACTCACTTTTTGAGCCTGAGCTGCCCCAAATCTCCTACCTTACCGCCGAACTTGAAAATGCTCAAACCTTTATTTGCCAATACTTTTATATTTAATCAGCAAACCCTAAGTATGAAAAATCAGTGGGAAATTACACTAAAAATCTAGAAAATACAATTGCAGTAAAACAGCTAGAGTCAGAGAATTTGTTAGATTGTTAAGATTTTGACGTAAGAAATGCAGCGTTAAATTTACCTATGGCGATCGGTTATTGGACTACGCATTAAGGTGTTTGACATTTCTAAATCCTAGAACGGTTTAAAAGTTTGCTACTCCCTATTCCCTATTCCCTACTCCCTAGCGCGTAGTGCTATATATCAAATCCGGTAGCATCGGTGTAATTAGATAAAGAGTGTGGGGAGATGGGGAGATATAGAAAGATTTTTGGCGTTGGTAAATCAAGAGATAAAACTTTAATAGTAATCTGTTTCTAATACTTCTAAATATTTAACCAGAGTAAGTTATTGATACCACCCCTAGTAGAAAATAATCTCACCAATTACCAACACTAGATTTTTTTATACCTAATTAAGCATTAAGCGGATTTGAGATGAGAGCTACGCTCCGCTCAAGGAAACCGTGGACTGGTGAATGCTGACACTAGCCAGGTCAAAGTACCAATAGAACAGATAGATTTCTCAGAACAGCGTTAGAAAAATATGAGGGAGGTGTCCTTTCCTCATCACATTGCAATTATTTCAAACGTATGTTTTAATTAAAAAAATCAAACGACTGTTTTAAAAGTCTACTTATACTCTAAATTAACCAAAACCCTATAATATTTACTAGAGTTAAATTTTAAAGCAATGACAGATAAAAAATTGCTGGACTCCAAACCCCATGAAGCAAATGGTACAGTAGAAATCTTAACTGATGAGATAGAAACTTTACCAATTCAGTCTGAGACAGACAAGTTTCAGTCCAAAAGCAAGAACAGAAAAATTATTCGAGTTAGCCTAATAGTAATTATTTTGGCAATAACTGTCGGTAGTCTAAAATTTCTCCAGAATCAAAAGATTTCGACGAAACCAACCTCAGAAAATTCTCTTCCCAATATCCTTTCTGTTCAAGCTATTCCTATAAAATTAGTCAACTCCTACTCAACTTCTCAAAGTTATACAGGAATTGTAGAAGCTAAACGGACTAGCGAACTTGGTTTTGAACAATCTGGTTTACTTAAATCTATATTTATAGAAGAAGGAGAAACAGTAGCTAAGGGAGAAGCGATCGCTCAATTGGATACCAGTCAAACAAAAGCGCAACGAGCAGTATTAACAGCACAGAAAGAAAGAGCGATCGCCAACCTGAAAGAACTGGAAAGAGGACCGAGGGTAGAAGTTATTGCTGCGACTCGCGCATCTCTAGCTCAAGAACAAGCTAGATTACAAGAATTGCAACGAGGACCGAGGGTAGAAGTTATTGCAGCGACTCGTGCATCCCTTGCTCAAGAACAAGCTAGATTACAAGAACTGCAAAGGGGACCCCGCACCGAAGATATTGAAGCAGCGCGTTCGGCACTATTAGACTTAGAGGAACAAGTAGAATTAGCTGAAATTAGAGAAAAAAGACGTGAAGAACTTTATGAAGAGGGAGCAATTTCTTTAGAACAATTTGATGAAGCTTCTACTGAGACTGATACTCTGAATGCTAGGCTGGAAAGAGCGCGGAGTGAATTAGAGAAATTACAAACAGGAACTCGTACCGAACAAATAGAAGCACAACAAGCTAGAGTCCGTCAGGTACAAAGTCAGTTAGACAAACTTATCGCCGGAACTCGCACCGAACAGATAGAAGCACAACAAGCTAGAGTTAGTCAAGTGCAAAGTCAGTTAGACGAACTTATCGCCGGAACTCGCATCGAACAAATAGAAGCACAACGAGCTAGAGTGCGTCAGGTGCAAAGTCAATTAGATGAACTTATTGCCGGAACTCGCATCGAACAGATAGAAGCTCAAAAAGCAGAAGTTAAACGTTTCGAGGCACAAATTTATGAAATTGATGTTGTTCTGAGAAAAAGTATTATTTATGCTCCTTTTTCTGGTGCTGTTTCTGTGCGTCATTTAGATGAAGGAGTTGTGGTTAATGCTGGTGAGAGTGTTGTGCGTTTTGTTGAGGGTGGTGACAGGAAAGTTCGGGTTGGGGTGCCGCCAACTCAAGCTAGTCGTTTGAGAATAGGTAGTGTTGAGGAAGTGAGGGTGGGAGAGAGAACTTATAGTGCGAAAGTTTTGTCGATTTTACCGGAGGTAGATTCTACGACTCGGACTCAAAGTGTAATTTTGGCACTACCGCAAGCTGTTGCTCCGGGTACTGTTGTGCGTTTGGAACTTAATGAGATTGAAAATATGGAGGGATACTGGTTGCCAACTTCTGCTTTGGTTTGGGGAGAGCGGGGGTTGTTAGCTTGTTTTGCTCTGGTTTCTCCCGATAAGTCAGATTTGGATTTACCTTTGGGAACTTATCAGACTGAAAAAAGAATGGTTGAGGTTTTGCATACGGAGGGAGACAGGAGTCTGGTGCGGGGAGTATTAAAACCGGGAGACTTTGTGGTGACTACTGGAACTAATCAATTAGCTCCTGGGCAGTTAGTGAAGTCAGAAGTTAGAGGTCAAAAGTAATTATTGACTGAGTTTGAGTATTTATAACTGAGTAATAATTCCTATTGCTCTATACGCAATAAAAGTTGATGCCAGAAAACTGAGTAATATTTCCTATTGCTACATACGCAATAAAAGTTGATGTGGCAAAACTAAGCAAAAATTCTTATTGCTCTATACGCAATAAAAGTCAATGTGGCAAAACTAAGCAAAAATTCCTATTGCTCTATACGCAATAAAAGTCAATGCCAGAAAACTGAGTAATAATTCCTATTGCTACATACGCAATAAAAGTCAATGACAGAAAACTAAGCAAAAATTCCTATTGCTACATACGCAATAAAAGTCAATGACAGAAAACTGAGTAATAATTCCTATTGCTATATACGCAATAAAAGTCAATGACAGAAAACTGAGTAATAATTCCTATTACTACAAAGGATAAACCTTATAGATTTTTTGACAGGAGAAAAAATTACAGCCTTATTTAAAACTAATATGATTTCTGGATAATAAGTGATAAAAAAGTTTTTGTTTGTAGTATAGCTCTCAGCCCTATCTATACTTAGGAGTTAGGGCTAATATCCCTACTACGATCTTTTAACTAATAACTAATAACTGAAATGACTACTTTATTTTACCGAAACTTTAGATTATTAATCCTGGCAATACTAATAATTGTTGTCTGGGGAACATCATCCTTTTTCACATTGCCACGACTCGAAGACCCAGAATTAACTTCCCGTCTTGCCGTTATCACAACTTTTTGGCCGGGAGCTGATGCGGAACGAGTAGAAACATTAATTACAGAAAAAATAGAATCAGAATTATCTGAAATTGAAGAAATTAAAGACTATGATTCTACTTCTAGGGCGGGAACTTCACTTATTAATATTGAATTATTAGATTCAGTTGAAGCAACAAACGCTGATACAATTTGGTTAAGAATTAGAGAGCGATTAAATCAAGTTGATGCTCAGTTACCTACTGGTACAAGTAAACCACGATTAGAGGAACTTGAAGTTAAAGCTTATGCTATGATTACTGCTTTAACTTGGGAGCAAGATACTGAACCTAATTATGCGATTCTTACCCGTTTATCTGAATTATTGAAAGATGAATTATTGGCATTGCCAGGAACAGAAAAAGTTGCTGAAATTGGTAATCCTCAAGAAGAAATAGTGGTAGAAATTGATGCAGCTAGGTTAGCTAGTATTGGTCTCACTACCCAACAATTATCAGCACAAATTCAACAGAGTGATGCTAAGGTTTCTTCTGGTTTATTTCGCGGTCAAAATAATGATTTACTTCTAGAAGTTGATTCAGATTTAGATTCCCTGGAGCGGATTAAAAATATTCCAATTAGTTTTAGTAATCAAGGGCAATTTACTCGACTTGGAGAGATTGCTGAAGTCAGAAAAACAATTGCTGAACCACCGAATGAACTGGCATTAATTAATGGTCGTCCGGCTTCTACTTTAGCTGCATTTGTAGAATCAGATTATCAAATAGATTTATGGGCAAAATCGGCAGAAGCAGTTATAGAAAAATTCCGTCAAGAGCTTGGTGAAGGTCTGAAACTGGAGATTATTTTTAATCAAAGTAATTATATTGAAACTCGTTTAAAAAGTTTGATTGTGAATCTATTAATAAGTGGGATGCTGGTATTTGGAATTACAGTATTTTTGATGGGTTGGAAGTCTGCTATTGTTGTGGGTTTGGCATTGCCTTTGTCGAGTTGTATGGTTTTAGGAATGATGAAGTTTCTGAATGTTCAACTAAATCAAATGTCAATAACTGGATTAATTGTAGCTTTGGGATTATTGATCGATACAGCAATTATTGTTGTTGATGAAGTTACTAAAAATATAGTTTCAGGACTGAAAGTTGAAACTGCTATTAGTAAAGCAATTAATCATTTATTTTTGCCATTAACAGCATCTACTTTAACTACAGTTCTAGCATTTTTACCAATTGTTTTAATGCCTGGTACTGGTGGAGAATTTGTTGGTGGTATTGGTCTTAGTGTGATTTTTGCTGTTCTTTCTTCTTTATTTATTTCTCTAACTATAGGTTCTGGTTTGGCAGGTAAACTATACAATAATCATCATCATTATTCCCAGAATAATCAATCAAAATGGTGGCAAACAGGTTTTACAAATTCTTATTTGACGGAAATTTACCAAGTCACTCTCAGAAGTATATTTAGCACTCCCTGGTTAGGAATATTGTTAGGTTTAGCTTTACCGATAATTGGTTTAATTCAAGTCGGCAATCTCCCCAAACAATTCTTTCCTCCAGTAGACAGAGACCAGCTACAAATAGAATTAGAATTACCAGCTTTAAGCTCGATTGAAACAACTAAAAATACGGCTATAGAAGTCAGAAATTTAATGTTAAAAAATCCAGAAATAGAAGAATTACAATGGTTTGTAGGACGTAGTTCTCCCCGGTATTTCTACAACATAACGTCAGGTAGACAAGCTGCAAATTATGCTCAAGGATTTTTACAATTAAATTCAATTGCTAAGTCAGAATTAGTTAATAAATTACAAGCAGAAGTTGATACTGCATTTCCTGAAGCTCAAATTTTGATTAGAAAATTAGAACAGGGACCTCCTTTTGATGCACCAGTAGAAATGAGAATTTATGGTCCTAACTTAAAGGGTTTACAAGAATTAGGAGAACAAGCAAGAAGTTTGTTAGTTCAAGTTCCGAAAGTAACTCATACCCGCGACACTTTAAGTGAAATTCGACCCCAATTACAATTACAAGTAAATGAGGAAGAAATTCGTTTAGCAGGATTAGATCGAGCCTCCCTTTCCCAACAATTAGAAACTTCATTGGAGGGAAATTTAGGAGGTTCAATAATTGAAGATACGGAAGAATTACCAGTACGGGTACGAGTGTCAAATGCTAAACGGGGAGACCTTAGCAAAATTAAATCTTTAGACTTACAACCTACTAACTCTAGTCTAAATCAAAACCGATTTAGTGCAACTGATACAATACCCCTGTCAGCTTTAGCAAAAGTAGAATTACAGCCAGAATTTTCAGTTATTAGAAGACGTAATGGTAGACGAGTAAACTTAATTCAAGGTTTTATTGCTGCTGGGGTTTTACCTTCTGAAGTTTTGAACGGGTGGCAACAACGGTTAAATGATTCCAACTTTGAGTTACCATCCGGGTATTGGTTGGAAGTTGCTGGAGAGTCGGAACAACAAGGAAATTCTGAAGCAAATTTGTTTTCTACGCTGCCTCTTGTATTTTTGTTAGCTGCCTCAATTTTAGTTTTATCCTTAAATTCCTTCCGAGCAACTGCCATTATTGGGGGAGTCGCTATTTGTGCTATTGGTTTAGGATTTTTCAGTTTATGGTTATTTGGTTATCCCTTTGGTTTTACGAGTCTGATCGGCACATTTGGTTTAGTGGGAATTGCCATTAATGACTCAGTAGTAGTTTTAGCTGCTATCCTGGAAGACCCCGAAGCATCTACAGGCAACCGTCGAGCTATGCGTCAAGTCGTTATGGGTTCCACTCGTCATGTGGTTGCCACAACCTTAACCACAATGATCGGGTTTGTTCCTTTGTTAGTAGAAGGTGGTAGCTTTTGGCCTCCTTTGGCAGTAGCGATCGTCGGTGGTGTTGGTGGTTCGACTCTTGTGGCGCTGTATTTGGTTCCCTGTTGTTATTTACTTCTGGCTAATTTTCGTAGAGGAGTAGGTAAGTAGGGGAGTAAGGGAGTAGGGGAGTAGGGGAGATGGTTAGAGAGGAATTTGAAAAAGCTACCTTTACAAATCCTTCCAACTCTCCTGCTTTTTGCCTTCTGTGTCAATTAATTAATAATTTAAGTGTCACCTAAGTATAGCTTCTTTTTTCAGGGTTATAGTTGTTATAATAGTCAATAACTTTTTACAAATCTCAAAAGAGGTAATTATGGTTGTAGAATTACAAAGACGACAGTTTACTGTCAAAGAATATCATCAAATGGCTAAAGTAGGTATTCTCAAACAGGATGACCGAGTAGATTTAATAGCAGGAGAAATTGTGAAAATGGCACCTATTGGTATTCCTCATGCTGGTTGTGTGAGGCGTTTAAATGGAATTTTTAATAAACTTTTATCTGGAAAAGCAATAGTTGATACTCAGAATCCGATAGACTTAAGTGATGATAGTGAACCACAACCAGATTTAGTTTTGCTGCAATGGCGTGATGATTATTATGCTGAAAAACATCCAAAACCAGAGGATATATTTTTATTAATAGAGGTGGCAGATTCAACTATTAAATATGACCGGGAAGTGAAAATACCTTTGTATGCTGAGAATGGAATTTCTGAGGTGTGGTTGATAGATATTAATCAAGAATTAGTAGAAGTTTACTGGGAAATTGTGGGAAATAGTTATAAGCAGCAGCAGCAATTTTTGCGGGGCGATCGCTTAACTATTCAAGCTTTTGATGATGTGAGTTTAACTGTTGATCAAATATTGGGGATGGGAAACTAATGCCGCTACGCAGAAGTCAAAAGTCAAAAGTCAAAAGTATTGATTAGTAAGGCTTTTAGGATTTTGTAACTCGTCAGTTATTTCCGCCATTCTGCACTAATACCATTTTTATGATTTTTCTAGAAAACTATAAACCGGGTTTATATTTAGATGCCGATACATACTGAAATATGTCTCCAACAAACCCGGTTTCTTAATAACACGCTCGCGATTATTTCATAGCTCAGTTCAGCAACCCCAGAAAAAAGAATGTTAGGAATAATCAGGACTATAAAAAGACTTTACATACAGATGTCTTTTTGACTAATAAGATAAATTATACACTAAAGGGAAAAGTATACTTTCAAAGGGTTTCAGGGTCGATAAATGTCAAATACCTTAATGCCTAGCACTATAGATCATTATCTTTCCAGTAATGCCAAATTAACTATGTGACTAAACACGATATAGTAATAAAAATTGGCGTTGCTGAAATTTGGGGATGAATATTTAAGTGGGGTGGGACAGGCATCTTGCCTGTTCCTGCCTGTCTGAAAATATCAGGGGTGGGACAGGCATCTTGCCTGTTACTGCCCATTCTACAAAACTATTAAAATCATCCCACATTTATGCAATGCCTAAAAACTAAACAGTTGCTCAGGAGGATATAGTCTATGACATTGTTACTAGCTGGTGATATTGGCGGTACTAAAACAATACTAC
>JBFRWR010000115.1:0-5357 GCA_051439685.1 Trichodesmium sp. | reverse complement strand
AATTAGCTTTGATTGATACTTTTAAATCTCTGTCAATATCTCAATAGTAATTTCCTTTGGGAAAATAATGATTTTATAACTGGCTGAATCCTGAATACTTACCCCCTAAGTTATTTAGATTTTTTTTGACTGCCCAATCTAGGTATTAAAAATAGTCTGGAGTCTCAATCACCTAATTTAATAATTTTATCGTCATACGAAATTAATATGAAGTTCCATAGAATAAAATTTTGATCAGAGTTTACTGTATATCAACATAAGCAACTTAATTAATTCATAATTCTATGCAGCTTTACATAAAATTGGTATCAGGATTTCCTGCGGAATGATACGGAAACGGCTATTAGCAGTCAGCAAGATTCCTGCGGAGGAACTGTATTAACAGCAAATAATGAATAATTCCTTATCTGGTTAAAGGAGTATATTTTAGTTGTAACTTTTAATTTTCCTTGGAAATTAATTTCTCCTTCATATTAGTAAGATAATAACTTAATAAATTATAGCTGACGGCTGAATGCTTACATTTGATCGGTAAATTTTTAGTTTTTTGAGTTGAAAGTCATAATAATATATTTAGTATTAACGTATCATTGTAGCAATTACTATCTCAGCTATCAACTATTAGCTTTTTTACTTTTCTTTCCTTGTCTTATTTAAGCTGATTCACTACTATAGCTACATAAGCAAATCAGAAACTATTAAATTATATAGCAATCCGCGCATAGGTTGCGGGTAATCAAAAAGTAAATAAAAAACCTGAAACTCTTACCTGTTAACTCTTCCCAGTTCCCTGTATCCTAAAAAGCAGTAAGATTTTTACCACGAATAAAATAGGATTGCTATATTTGATCTACCTAAGTAATGACCTTAAATTAAAATTTAAAACCTAATTTTGATTATGTCTCCTATTTCTTCTTTATTAATTCGTCGTGCCCGTATCCTCCTACCTGATGGAGAATTTTTAGTTGGTGATGTACTAACTCAAGGCCGAGAAATTATTCAAGTCGCTCCAGAAATTTCATCTTCTGAAGCTCCTGAAGAAATTATAGATGCTGAGGGTTTGACCCTATTACCGGGAGTTATTGACCCTCAAGTACATTTTCGGGAACCTGGGTTGGAACATAAGGAAGATTTGTTTACCGCTAGTCGAGCTTGTGTGAAAGGTGGTGTTACTTCTTTTCTGGAAATGCCTAATACTAAACCTCTGACTATTACTCAAGCAGCATTAGATGATAAGTTACAAAGGGCTGCTCAAAAATCTTTAGTTAATTTTGGTTTTTTTATTGGGGCAACCGCAGAAAATTTACCCGATTTATTAACAGCTAATCCTACTCCTGGAATTAAAATTTTTATGGGTTCTATGCACGGACCTTTGTTAGTAGATACGGAGGAAAAATTAGAACCGATTTTTGCTAAAGGAAAAAGGTTAATTGCTGTTCATGCGGAAAATCAAGCTAGAATAGATGCTAGGAAAAAAGAGTTTGCTGGAATTTCTGACCCTGCTATTCATTCACAAATTCAAGATAATGAGACTGCTTTATTGGCAACTAAAATGGCTTTGAAGTTGTCGAAGAAGTACGAGCGAAGGTTACATATTTTGCATACTTCTACAGGAGATGAAGCAAATTTATTGCGTGAAAATAAACCTAGTTGGGTGACTGCTGAAGTTACGCCTCAACATTTGCTATTAAATACAAGTGCTTATGCAAAAATTGGTACTTTAGCTCAGATGAATCCTCCTTTAAAATCTGCTCGTGATAATGAGATTTTATGGCAAGCTTTATTGGATGGAGTGATTGATTTTATTGCCACAGATCATGCCCCTCATACTTTAGAAGAAAAGGGTAAAGATTATCCTAATACTCCTTCGGGAATGCCTGGTGTCGAGACTTCTTTACCTTTAATGTTGACTCAAGCTATGCAGGGAAAATGTTCTGTTGCTCAGGTTTCTAATTGGATGTCTACTGCTGTTGCTCAGGGTTATGGGATTCCGAAAAAGGGAAAAATTTCTCCTGGTTTTGATGCGGATTTAGTATTAGTTGATTTGGATAATTATCGCCCTGTTTTAAGACAGGAATTAATGACAAAATGTGGGTGGAGTCCGTTTGAAGGATGGAGTTTAACTGGTTGGCCTGTTGTGACTATTGTTGGAGGTCAAGTTGTGTTTAATCGTGGTGAATTTAATTCTGATGTTCGGGGTCAAGCTTTGACTTTTTCAGATGTTTCCTGAGTAATTATAGAAGAAGGAATAATGAATAAGAAGCAAGGAAGAAAGAAAAAGAAAAATCTTACTTTGTCTGAGTTTTAAACTTTTGATCTGTCTTAACCTTTCCTTCCAGTACAATAAAAGTATAGGTTCAGCAATTAACAATTTTCATGTGACGAGATGCCAAGACAATTAATAATTAACAATTATCCCTCTGCGGAGCATTAATATTTATAACACACTATCTTGCTCTTTTATACGTTTTTCAATTAATTATTAATTAGAGTTTTCTGATGGAAAGTCTTTTTGCTGAGGTAGGGAATAGGGAATAGGTATGGAGGGAATAGTTAAGAGTCAGGAGAAATGGGAAATGAGTGAGCAGGTCGTCGGCAGAATTATCTCTTAATTTTTCTGCCATAGTCGGCCTAAAATCCTAACTTTTTCAGCTTTTTATACCGAAAACCTTACACTTTTCCTAGACAAAAAAAGGTCAATAACTTGATCTGTCAATGTTTTGAGATTTATTTAGCAATCCCTAATTATTAATTATTCATTATTCATTATTCGGTAAGCATTCAAGAGAGAAAATTTTTCTGCTCAAATTTATAGCACTACACAAATAGATTAGGACTTTTATAAATGCTCAAAGGAGCGTCAGGAATTAGTTTGGGTTTGGTGATTAAATCTAAAAGTTTTTATCTATAAAGGTTATCGCTTTTTTCAATTCCGAAAAGGTGTAGCTTTTCCAGTTAAAACTACTAAAAAGTGAGGATTTTAAGCAGACCAAAGGTAGAAAAATTGAGGAACAATTATTCTTCTTATTTTCTCTGTCTTCTCTCCCCCCGGCGTTGCTGAACCAAGGCATAAATCTTTGTACTTCCTCTTTCTCTAAAACTATAATTCCTCCCAAACTCTCCAAACTTCCCACACTCTGCTTTTTTTCAGTAAAGCGCTACGCATTAAGGTGTTTGACATTTCTAAATCCTAAAACTCTTTATTAGCCTACTATTCCCTATTCCCTATTCCCTACTCCCTAGCGCGTAGCGCTATAAGCCTTACTTCTAAATTCTGACTCCTGTGTAGCACTATAGTTTTCCCCTATTGCCAAACCAAATTTTTTCCTGCAAAAATTTTTGACATCATGTCCAGCTATAAAATAAACAGTCCAAAAGCCTAAGCATAATCTTAACTAATCAAAATATCTTAAAGAATTGTTTCTTCAAATCAAAACTACTTAAATTTAGGCAAAATTATTAAAAATTATCTAACGTACTTGCTTTATTACAGCGATTTGTATCATACTTTAAACATTGATATGATGCTCTACTTGTATCTAGCAGTAAAAATATTCTATTTCTAGGAAGCTAAAAGCTAGCATTTACGTTAAAACCATCCCAAAAATCATAATTTGAACTTCACCATAGATAACGGCAAAAAAACAAATTTTGCATAAGCATGAATACTTAAGTAAATATAACTATTGACAAATTTCTCTTTATTGGTACGTCAACATAAGCTTTTTTTCGACTAGAGATTAAGTCAGAGGAGAAAAAATTAAAATGTATAAAAAATCAAAAGAACTAACAGAAATCATCAGAAAAGTAGACAGTCTTTCAGCAGAAGAACAACTATCTTTAATATCTTATTTAAGTAATAGACTGAAACTGTGTGAAATTACACCAAAGCCACGTCATAAAGTGACAGAATTTATGGGCAAAGCACCTAATCTATTGGGTGGTATGGATGCTCAAGAATATGTCACGCGCATGAGACGTGGAGAATTTCCAGAGTTAGAAATTCAAGAAATAAAAGCTAGGAAAGAAGAGTGAAAATTGAGGAAACTTTATCAGGAGTTAATCGCTTATTTCTAGATACCGCACCAGTGATTTATTACGTTGAAAATAATCCCAGATATTTAGATAGAGTGAGAAAAGTGTTTGAGCAGATTCTCGAAAGTTCGGTAATAGCTGTTGCTTCACCAGTCACTTTAGCTGAGTGCCTAGTCCTACCTTATAATTCAGGACAAGTGCAAATACAACAAGAATTTATCCAATTAATACTGAATACTGAAAATATTGAATTTGAACTGATTGACAACCCTAATATAGCACTAGAAGCAGCTCAAATCAGAGCAAAATATAATCTACAATTACTTGATGCTTTTCAAATAGCTGTAGCATTAGCAGCAGAATGTGAAGCATTTTTAACAAATGATGCAGGATTTAGAAGAGTAACAGAATTGACTATATTATTGCTAGATGAATTAGAAATTTGAAGGTGAGTTTTGGTTGTCTGTTGCTGACATGAAAAGATAGATATAGGGAATAACAGAAAACTTAGATCAGTTGTTTATTTATAACTGTAAATTCAGTTTATTAGCAAAAAATTGAAATAGTATTGCAAGAGAAAGTATGAGACATATAAATCACTTTTTACCAGACAAGTTTTTCATTTAGTTGAAAATCATCAGGCAAGACTTTGAGATTATTACCTAATTTTAAAATATAGTTTTTTGTAATTTTTCCAGTCTCCATATATGGTTCTAGTAAATATAAATCTTTCAGTGCTTCTACTAAAGTAGTGATATTTGTCAGTTTTTTGACCGTGACTCCAAAATTATTATAGTTTGTTAGGTTTGGATAGACAGCTTTAAAGACTTCCTTTGAAAGTTCGTAGTCAAATAATTCAGCAAAAACAAAAATTACTTGTCTTAAGTTAACTGAATAACAATGTGTTTCTGGATCATAAGTGCAAAAGCGTTTTTTGGTTCTGTGACGAGTTCTATTATGCAATAATTGACCCATATTTTGTTGACAAATAACCAAAATCAGAGGTATATTTTCAGTATCATCAATTCCCGCAATAAACCCACGAATCATATCCCAATTTTCTCTAGGAACTGTAATAGCATTTATATTGTCAAATTTAACCGATGGAGATAAAGGAGTATTAGCTAACTTTAATAGTCGCTGCAACTCAGAAGGTTTCGGGCTTTTTTTTGGTAGATATTCCTTAAGTTTAGTATCATTTTGTAGTGGCTTAATTTCCTCAATGTATATTTTCTCTAAACTATCTAATTCTGATAGAGGATCTTCAATATAATAAATATAAATTTTATCCAATCCTTTCCTAGCAAATTGTTTGTAACGAT
>JBFRWR010000114.1:0-4322 GCA_051439685.1 Trichodesmium sp. | reverse complement strand
TGGATATGGCGTTAACGTTAGCGAAGCTCCTCTGCAAGAGGCAGTGGCTCTGAAAGAGCGGGAGACCTCGCCATCCCATCCTAACGGACTGCTCCGCAAACGACCGCTTTTTTCCCCTATCCAAGGGAAGGCTTCAAGGCGCGAATTATTTAATAATTAATAATTAATAATTGGGCAATTAAAAAGTCAATAAAAAACTTGAAACTTATACCTGTGTATAAATCAACGAAGATATTTGACGTTACTTGACTATATATGACTAGATTTATGTATAACTTTATATTGTACTAAATTAACTATCAAGTCTAAAGTTAGCAGCTCTGAGAAATACTATAATTTAATTTTGATTTTTTAGTCTGACCTTTAATTAGACAATAAATAATCTATCCATAACATACAAAAATTGCCAAAACTCTTAGCTAAATAAATATTTGAGCTATTCCTCAATCTAGATGAGGTACACAAGTTTTCGATTTTAGGAAATAGGGGCGAATCGCATTTACATACTAAAAACTTAATTATAACATAATTAACACTTTAATTTTGTTAAAAAATATTACTAAAGTAAAGTATCGTTAGTTATAAGTCACAAATACAACGACAATATAAATTCTATTGAAATATATTAAAAAGGTTATATTTTTGAGTCTTAAAATTTGGTGAAGAATTGTGATTTGATCACCCCTTTCATTGCTATACTAACAGCAATATTTTTATTGAGTAAATAATATCTAAACTAAAATTTGATGAAGGAATAAATAATGGAACTATTACAAACATTTTGGGAAAGCATTAAAGATATAAGTGTTATTGGCCTACCGGCATATAAACTATTGCTTGCCTTTGGGGTGCTGCTGTTAACGTTTATATTTCAGGGATTGATTGCTGGAGGAATTATCAGATGGATCGAGGGTCTGGCAGCTAATACTGAATCTGACTTAGACGATCAATTAATTGCGATTATCAAAAAACCCTTAAAATGGCTGGTTTTAGTGGGTGGACTATGGATAATCAAAATAATTTTAGCCCCAGATATTACTCCTCAGTTAAGCAAATTTTTAACTGATATTCTATCTTTAGCTGTTGTTGCTTTGATTGGTATTGTAATTTATCAAGCAGCTCCCGTGCTAGGTAAGGTGCTGGAATTTTTAACTTTGCATACTGAAACAGACCTCGACGATCTACTTGTACCCTATTTACCAAGGCTATTTCGCACTGCGGCAGTTGTTGTTATATTTATCAAAGCCTCAGAAGTATTTTTAGGAGCATCTGCAGGAGCGCTTATTGGTTTACTTGGTGGCGCTGGTGTTGCTCTAGGTTTGTTATTTAAAGACATTATTTATGACTGGTGTTGTGCTGTAATTATCTATACCGATAGATTGTACAGACCTGGTGACTGGGTTGTAGTTTCAGGATTAAGTGGTTTTATTCAGATAGTAGAAATAGGTTTAAGAACAACAAAATTATATTCATGGGAATGGGGTTCAATTATCAAAATGCCTAATTCTCGCATGGTGACTGGTATTGTAGACAACTGGTCTCAAGATAAAGACCCAAATGTTCAAGAATGGGGATTTACAGAAACTTTAAAAATTGATGGCATTACAGCAGATCAAGTAGAGAGAATAATAGCGGGAATTGATGAAATATTTAAAACTACTGATGGTTTTTATCCCAACTATTCTCTTCTTTTCGGAGGTCTTGAAGGTAATGCTCGTGTGATTAAATACATTTCATATATCACTCCTGCTCGTTACTTTTCTGCAGCCCGTGAATTTCGTTTAGGTGTGATGAGGTTAATGGAAAAAGAAGGTATTCTAGCTCAGAATGTTTATATTATTACTGACCAAGAAACCTACACGCAAAATGTTAAAATAGCAAAGCAAAATATTAACATCGCCAAGAACAATTGATAGTAAATTACTGAATCAAAATAATTAGGGCTTGCTGATTAAATATAAAAGCACTGATAGATTTGATTTCAGCCTTTTTGGAACTAAAAAAAGTGCGCCTGTTTCGCTCTAAAAAGCGCAAAAAGCTAGTATTTGAGGATGATTATGGCAAAAAAAATATTGGGACAATTTTGACGACTACCTCCTCTATAATTTCCATGTCTCCTGTCTCCTGTCTCCTGTCTCCTGTCTCCTACCCCTAGCAAAAGACTTTATTAGCGCAAACCCTAATTACAAAAAGTTAGACATCATTGTAAGACTAAAATAATTAGAATTATGTCTAACTTTTTAAATTTTCTAGTTAATTGGTTGAGAAAAAAAACAGAATAGAATAGTTAAATTATAACTGCACTGCTCAACAACCCTTTAAATAATTTAATGCCATCTGTATTACCTAATATTGGATCTGATGCTCTTTCTGGATGAGGCATCATTCCTAATACATTCCCTTGACGGTTACAAATTCCAGCAATATTTTTGAGGGAACCATTGGGATTAGCTGTTTGATTAATTTCCCCATTTTCTTGGCAGTAACGAAATAAAATTTGACCGTTATTTTCTAATTCTGCTAAAGTATCTGCATCAGCATAATAATGACCTTCACCATGAGCTATAGGTAAACGAATTACTTCTCCTTTTGTATAAGCAGATGTCCAAGGAGTATCAGGATTTTCTACTTTGAGGGGAATTTGGTTGCAAATGAAATTTAATTTCTGATTTCTGACTAACGCTCCTGGTAATAAACCTATTTCTGTTAATATCTGGAAACCATTACAAATCCCTAAAACTAACTTTCCCTGTTGAGCATGAGTAATAGTTGCTTTCATCACGGGAGAAAAACGGGCGATCGCTCCACATCTTAAATAGTCGCCGTAACTAAAACCTCCAGGAATGACTATTACATCTATATCAGAAATATCTTCTTCCTGATGCCAGATCATCCGAGTCGGTTGCTCCAATAAACCCTGAGTCACCCAGGCGACATCGCGATCGCAATTAGAACCAGGAAATACAATAATACCAAATTTCATTTTAATTTTCAATTAATTTAAGCTTGTTGATTGCTAGAAACGAAATACCTCTCTTTCACAGAAAATTTAAGGTATAAACATTCATGGATAAAACAGAAAAAAATTCCTTTTAGGCAATCCTCTTCTTTATAAGAAGAAATAATAATTAACAATTAATAATTAATTATTCAACCTACTCCATCTAATTCAAACCTATAATTTTCAATCACAGGATTTGCTAATAATTTGTCACAGATTAATTCTACTTGCTCCTTAGCAGTTGTTTCGTCTTGCGCCTCAAGCTTTAACTCAATATATTTACCTATTCTAACTTGCTCTACATTCTCATATCCCATCTGTACCAACCCAGATTGAACCGCTGTACCCGCAGGATCTAAAACGGATGGTCTTAGAGTAACATATATATGTGCCTGATATTGTTTAATCACGTTAGTAAAAAATTGGAAATTTCAATTGAACTACTTAAATATTATCTGTTATGGTGCTAAGTATTTAAGTATTAAGATTAGGACATTTCTAAATCCTGTTTTACTGCGCAATATATTTGTGTAGCATCATCTAGGAAAACACTTTAATCGTCTTTTGTTCCCTATTTCCTAGCGCTAGGCGCTATAAGTTCTACTCAAAGTTAAGCACATTGGCCATGAAATGTAATCTCACCCGATCTCAAGAGCGTATTTTGAAACTTTTAAAAACCCAGAAGCGATCGCTATCTGCTCAGGATATTTATGCCGAACTACGCAGATGTAAGCGACCTCTAGGATTAGCAACGGTATATAGGTCTTTAGAAACTCTGAAGCAAGAGGGTCTGGTAATTGTGCGGACTTTGGCCAATGGTGAGTCTGTTTACAGTTGTATAAAGGAATACCAACATCATCTTACTTGTGTTAAATGTGGGACTTCTATAGTTATTAATGAATGTCCTGTCCATGATTTGGAGGAGAAATTACAGCAGTCCCACAAATTTCAGATTTTATACCACACTTTAGAATTTTTTGGACTTTGTGATAGTTGTAGCTAGTGGACTGACAGAACTAATTTTGTGTATTTAAGAGACTATTTGGAATTTGTAGGGGCGGGTTCCAGATTAAATTCACGACTTTAAGCATTAGATCAAATAAACCTGCCCCAAAGTATCACACACTAATTTTTTGCATGAGGGCGGGGTTGAAATTAATGAATAATGGATATGGACCGATACAGCTAAAACTGTGCATGAGGGCAGGTTTACTGAATCTTATGGGTAAGCATCAAAATTTACAGTAAAACCTGCCCCTACTATTGCACTATTCAAGGTCTTAATTATTAACTAAAATCAGGTGGCATTCAAAGACTGTTT
>JBFRWR010000113.1:0-5253 GCA_051439685.1 Trichodesmium sp. | reverse complement strand
TAAAAGTTTTTGTTGATGTAATGCACGGTGCTGCTGCTGGAGGTTTACAACAAATATTGGGGGTAGAAGTTACAGAGGTTAATGGTGATAGAGACCCTTTATTTGATGGTGGGGCGCCTGAACCTTTGCCTCGTTATTTAAGTAAACTTTTTAAGGAAATAAAAAGTTATCGAGCAGCAAATAAAGGAAGTTTAGCTATTGGGTTGGTGTTTGATGGAGATAGCGATCGTATTGCTGCTGTGGATGGTGAGGGTAATTTTCTCAGTTCTCAAATTTTAATTCCCATTTTAATAGAACATCTAACAACTAGACATGGGTTTAGTGGGGAAGTGGTGAAGACTATTAGTGGTTCCGATCTATTTCCGAAGGTGGCGGAATTATACAAGATGCCAATTTTTGAAACTCCTATTGGTTATAAGTATATTGCTGATAGGATGTTGTCTACTCAGGTACTTGTGGGTGGTGAAGAGTCTGGGGGTATTGGTTATGGTACTCATATTCCAGAAAGGGATGCTTTATTGTCGGCGCTCTATTTGTTGGAAGCAGTCGTAATGTCTGGTGAAGATTTGAGTGTTATTTATGGCAAACTGCAAGAAAAAACGGGTTTTAGTTCTGTTTATGACCGGATAGATTTGCCTTTGCCTAATATGGAAGTACGAGGGCGACTTTTGGAGGAGTTAACAAATAATCCTGTGACTGAGGTTGCGGGAGAAAAAGTGGTTGATTGTTTGACTATAGATGGGTATAAGTTTCGGTTAGCTGATGGTCGTTGGTTGTTGATTAGGTTTAGTGGTACTGAACCTGTTTTACGACTTTATTGTGAAGCTGCGGATATGCAGCAGGTTAAGCAAACTTTGGAATGGGCAAAAAATTGGGCAAATAGTATTTAGTGTGGAGGAGTCAGGAGTCAGGAGTCAGTAGTCAGGAGGGGTAGAAAGAAGTTGTTAGGACTTACGGAGATACCATTTATATAGTGTTCCAAACTATAACTTTATAGTTTTTTTCCTGTATATAGTACCTTTGCGTAAGTCCTGTTTGTTCACTAGGAATAAAGGCGAAAAATTGGGAAAATAGTATTTAGGAGTCAGGAGGGGTAGAAAGAATTGGTTAGGACTTACGCAGATACCATTTATATAGTGTTTAAAATTATAACGTTATAGTTTTTTGCCTCTATATATAGTAGCTTTGCGTAAGTCCTGTTTGTTCACTAGGAATAAATAGGAGAAAGTTTTTGGGAGTTGGTGAATCAAGCTATGAAATCTAAATTTCACCAAATATAAAATGCCTTTCAGTTAATAGTTATCGCCTAACTATTAAAACACAATTATATCCAAAATCACCAACGCCGCAATCCTAAATAGGTTGTAACATTTTATCGTAGGGGTTTGGTCTCCAAACCCAAGCAAAAATGGAATGTAAAAACCAAATCCCTACAGCTTTTTTTCGCCAATCATTTTATCCTGCTATAACTAATTAATAGGAGAAAGTTTTTATATATAGGAATCCGCGCAGAGGTTGTAACATTTTATCGTAGGGGTTTGGTCTCCAAACCCAAGCAAAAATGGAATGTAAAAACCAAATCCCTACAGTTTTTTTCGCCAATCATTTTATCCTACTATAACTAATTAAGCGGACATGATATTATTATAAATTTGCAGAATAGATAGGGTGGTTCAGGAATTAACAATTATCCTTTCTTTTAAGAAGGGGATTAACAATTAAGGAATTTTTCTGATTTATCCCCTTAAAATGGAATGCTTTAAACTTGAATTTTATAATTATTAATTATTCGGTAAAGATTTGCTCACTTTATTACTAAATTTATAGAAAAATAGGAAATGAAGGTTTGATTTTTGTAGTCTGAGTTAGCCTAAAATAAAAATTTATTGCTTAACTTATGAATAAAATTGCTGTTGCTTTAATTAGCGGGTATCAACAATATGTTTCTCCTAGAAAAGGTTTTTCTTGTGCCCATAGAATATTGTATGGTGATGAGTCTTGTTCCAATTACATTAAACGGATGTTTATAGAACAAGATTTTTCGATAGCTATTGCAGCAGCACGTCAAAGGTTTAAAGCTTGCAAAGAAGCTAATCAAATTTTGAAGTTACAAGCAGTTAGTAATTCTGAAAATCAAGAAGATTTGAAAGATAAAGAAAATTTGGTAAAAAATAAACCGCCTAAATTGAAAGTCAAAGATAGTTATAAAAGAAAATCCAATTGTAGGAAGACTATAGAAAATATTGATTGTTGCACTTATGAAATATTGGAATGTGATGGTTGTCTTCCCGAATTAGAATGTGATGGTTGTATTCCCGAATTAGAATGTGGTAGTTGTGACTTAGATTGTGGTAGTTGTGGTGGTTAACGAAGTCAGAAGTCAACCCACCCCTAACCCCTCCCAGGATGGGAAGTCAGAAGTTGTTTTTGTGACGGGGATTAGAGGAACGCTCCAAAAACATTTCGCCTTAAAAGTCTGGGTTAGGCGACCCAATTATTTTGGTAATTATCATGGGTATAGTCGGCAAATATTAGCTCTATTTACCATTCATTTTAATAATAATTTTTGCCTACTCTACTACTCAATTTTTTCACCTGACCGTATAAACCCCACCATAATGTAGTTATGAAAGATATAGTTATAGCAAAGGGAAATCCTATTAACACAAATAAGAGAAATATAGTTAGCTGAAATTTACCTCTTTGACTAAAATTTAAGAATGATTTATACCATCTTGGCAATGGTAAAGCATTTATTGTGACTCCACATTCTGCCATTATCTTCAGAGATTTTTGAGAGCTAGTAAAACCTTGTTGAAATTGACCACATCTATAATAATACTGACTCAGACCAAATAATATATGAGCTTCACCTCGGCGATCGCCTATCTCTCTAGCAATATTTAAAGCCTTTTCCAAATACTCTCTTCCTTGAGTTAAATTTCCTAATTCAACTTCAATTACACCTAAATTTGTTAGAGCAGTTTCCTCTCCATTCAAATCACCCATTTCTATTGCTAATTCTAAACTTTTCTGAAGATAGGTAATAGCTTCAGGATATGTGTTAAGAAAGCGGTACATAATACCAATATTGCCTAAAGCAGTTTTAATATTTTGGCGATCGCCTATTTCTTTTGCTATTTTTAATTGTTGTTGGTAATAAGTCATTGCCACATGATAGTCTTGCAGAGCAGAATAAACATTTCCCATACCTCCAAGTGCTACACATTCTTGATAGAGGTTTACATTTTCTCTAGCAATATCTAAACCTTTTGTATGAAACTGAATTGCTTTTTCATAATCCCCAATAGCATCATAAATAGAACCGAAGTTTGTCAATATTGAACCTTCTCCAAGAGGATTATTTATTGCTTTATTAATTTTCAAAGCTTGAGATAAAATATCTATAGCTTTTTGATAATTTCCTGTTTCTTGATAAGGAGAACTTAGATTTATTAGTATGCCTACTTCTTTTTCAGTCAGGAGATTTTTTTGAGCAATTACTAAACTTTGATTAAAGTAATTAATTGCGGATTCATATCTACCTGTAAAATGATAATATCGACCCAAGCCATTTAAACAAATATAATCCCACTCATCATTTAATTTGTTTAAAAGTCGGTCAAAAATTTCTTTTTGTTGTTGATAGTAACCCCAAGTTCCTAATAGGTCTCGTAATTTTTCATTAGTGGGGGTATTTAGAGTAATATCAATAATTGTTGTAGCTCTTTCCCAATCTTCTACTTCACAAAGATGATGAAAGGCTTCTAAATAACCTTTAACTATTTGTAAATTAGAAGAATTTGCATGGGGTTTATATTCTGTTAACCAGTTAATAACTGCCCGATACTGAGACCTTTTTCGACGTGGTTTGATTGATTTAATAGTTGTTGATTCGAGACCTATTTTTTCTAGAACTAATTCAATGCTTGGTGTAATATTATTCATTTTTATCTTACTGATTTTTATTTACTTTTGTATGTTGTTGGATTTTAATAATAGTTCGCCAGAATTTGAAAATAACAAAAGCCATGAATAGAGCTGTACCTAAAATAGCTAAAGCATAAATTATCAAAGATAAAAATCCTACTATTATTAATATTATGAAAATCCCCAATATTATAGGGAGAGCAAACCGATGTTTAAAACTTATACTTAACCAAGTTAAAAATGCCTTAGTATAGTTCTTCAATTTTAGATAAGTAAATCCTAAATCTACCAATATAAATATTTCTCTTTGCCAATCATTTATTTCTCTGACAATAGGTAATGCTTTCTCATAATACTCGATTGTTTGAGGATACTTTTCCAATTTTTTATGAACAGAAGCTATGCAACCTAACGCTACCATCTCTGTATCTCTGCTGCCTATTTCTTGTGATATTTTCAGCATTTGTTGGTAATAATTAATTGCTGTAATTAACTGGTTTATTTTTGTTTGACACTCACCTATTTTTGGCAATATTTGTATTTCTATTTCTTTATTACCTATTTCCCTAGTTACTTTTATGAGATTTATATAGTATTTAATTGCATTGTTGTAATTCTTAGTTTCTTGGTGAGCTTCTCCTAAACCAAGAAGTACAACTATTTGTATCTCCCAATTTTTTATTTCTTCAGTCAGAGGCAAAGTTTGTTGATAATATTCGATAGCTTGTAGGTAATTTTTTTGCTCTGTGGATACTTTAGCCAAACTAATCAGTGCTAAAATTTTACCGTCAATATTTTTATTTTTTTTAGCAATAAGCAACATATTTTGAAAACAGTCTACAGCTTTAACACAATCCTTGTTTGCCAAGTATATTTCTCCAAAAATAAAAGATGATTCCATTTCAAACTGCGGATATTGAAGCTTATTTACCAGTGATATATTTTGTTGACTATACTGTTTTGCTTTCTCATAATTTTCCAGTGAATAATATATATTTGCTAAGTCTCCTAATGTTCGACTTTCTGTCACAATATCATTTGTTTCTCTTGCTATTGCTAAACGCTGTTGAGCTAATTCAATTGCTTGAGCATGATTTCCTAAGCGCTGCTCAATTAATCCCAAATTACCTATATTTGTAGTTTCTAACTGACTATCTTGAAATTCTCTAGCTATAGCTAAACTTGACCGAGAAAACTCAATTGCTTGACCATAATCTTTCAATTTACAATAAATAATTCCTAAATTACACTTAGCCGTTGCTTCCAGACTAGGACTTTGAATTTCTTGACCTACTGCTAACTGTTGTTGGTAATAATCAATGG
>JBFRWR010000112.1:0-3604 GCA_051439685.1 Trichodesmium sp. | reverse complement strand
TTCTCGCATCTTGTAAAGTTCCATTTTCAAAATCAGGACAAGTTTTATAATTTCTCATAAAAAATAATTCTGCTCGTTGACCCGTCTCCTGTAGTTGTTTAAATTTACTTTTAAGAATAGGATTAATTACCTCAGCATATTTTCCTTCTATACTGATAAATTTAGGGAATTTTTCTTGTAAATATAGCTTGATTATTTTAGTGTAAGAATAAACATCTTCCTCACCAAAAAGTGAGTCAATAAAGAGTTTTCTGTGAATATAAGCATCTCCTTTTTGCCACCATCCTTTTCTCGGATTATCAAAAAAATAGTCAAACAAGTCTTGTCTATTCTTAACTGTATTTACAGTTTCAGCAATACCCAAACTGACTATATATTCAAAAAAAGATTTTTTGGTTTTAAATCCGAACTCTTTAATAAAAGCACTATCAAATTTTGCTAACCCATAACCAATTAAATTTAATATTTCATAGTGCTGATGTTTACTTGCTTTTTTAGATGCCATAAAATAACACCTTTACTTTTTCTCTAAAACTTAGCATAATTCATCTAATAAATCAATTATTGATCTACTCCATCTGGAGGTACTGCATTACCAATTTGTCGTCTAATTTCAGTAAAAGAACCTTCAAAAATAAAATCATCAGGAAATGTTTGTAATCTTGCTCTTTCTCTATTTGTTAAAGACCTTGGTTCAGGATAATGATAACCCCATGTTCCTCCACCTCCACCAGCAATAATTGTTGCAGAAGGTTTGTCTGGATGAATGCGTCGATAAACATGACTAATCATTCCTTTTACATAGTCAGGACTATCTTTAGGAATATCTCTAAAATTACCTCCTGCTTTTATTCTTTTCAATATTTCAATTGTCCGAGGTTGAATTTTTTGATGTTCATTATTGTCGGGAATTTTTTCTACATTTTTAAGTGCTTCACCAGCAGTTATATGGGGATATTTCCGACCTATACCATATTCTGGTGCAGGATGAATAAAATTAAATCCCGTATCCATTCTAATCCCAACTAAAATAACTCTTTCCCGAAACTGAGGTACTCCATAATCTGCAAAATTATATAGTTTAGGTTTGACTAAATAACCAGGATATATACTTTCAAAATCAGATATTATTTGTTGAATTGCTTGATGTTTATTAGCACTTAATAAACCTTTGACATTTTCTGCTATAAATGCCTTTGGTTGTTTCCTTTTAACAAACTCTAAAAAGTAGGTATATAAATTGCCTCTAGTACCTTCTAAACCCGGACGTTTCCAAATCATTGAAAAATCTTGACAAGGAAAACCTCCTTTCATTAATGGATAATGGATAATTGATAATTGATAATTACCTCTCCCTTTTAGGAAGAGGATTGACCAAGAAGGAAAAGATTTATTTTTTTTCCCTTGAAAGGGGAGGCTTCAAGGCGTGAATTATCTAATTATTTAATTGCTTAATTATTAATTATTTCGGTAATTAAATATGCTTCTGGAACTTCAGCAATATTTATATTTTCAATTTGATTATTCTCTATAACATCAGCAATATTTCTCTTAAAAGTTTGACAAGCATATAAATTAGAATCAATTCCCCAAATTACCTCAAATCCTGCCTGATGAAATGGTAAATCCATTCCCCCACAACCAGAAAATAAAGATATGAGTTTTGGTGGTTTATTCCAATGTATTTGTTTTAGGTGTGAAATCAACATTTTACTTAAAAAATAACAGGATATTTGGGAATCTAAATTATAACATTTTTTGCCGATAAATTAATTCGGTTTTTCTTAAAAATAATCAAGATTAAATATACTAATTTACTCAAGGATCGATACTTATAGACAAAATTACCAATTTAAGATATATTAATAAAGTTAAGAAAAAAAACGATAAAATACTAAAATCATCAAAATACCAACCAAACAAAATTTTGGCAAGGAGATTAATCAATGAAAACAACTCAAGAACCACCCCAAAAACACAGCCGTCATAGAGGACTGACACAGGCTGAAGTTGAGGCAAGTAGGCAAAAATATGGTTATAATTTATTAACGCCACCCAAACGCTCGCCGTGGTGGAAATTATGGTTAGAAAAGTTTGATGACCCAGTAATTCGGATTCTAATTATAGCTGCCGTTATTGCAATTACTATCGGCATTTTTGAAGGTAATTATGTCGAAGGTTTAGGTATTATTGCTGCTGTCCTATTAGCAACTACTGTTGCCTTTTTTAATGAATATAAAGCTAATCAAGAGTTCGATATTCTTAATCAAGTAAATGATGAAATTCCCATCACAGTAATTAGAGAAAATAACGTTACAACTATTCCGAAAAAAGACTTAGTAGTAGGGGATTTTGTACTTATAGAAACAGGAGATGAAATACCAGCAGATGGTCAAGTAATAGAAGCAGTTTCTCTGCAAGTTAATGAAGCAAGTTTAACCGGAGAAGCAGTTCCTGTTACTAAAAAATCAGATGTAAATTTGTCTTCTGATAATAATAATTATGCTTACCCACCCAACAAAGTTTTGCGTGATACTATAGTCAATGATGGTCATGGAATCATTGAAATTACAGCAATTGGGGATGAGACAGAAATTGGCAAGACTGCCAGATGTGTTCTTGATATTACAGACGTAGAAACTCCCTTAAATATACAACTCGAACGTCTCAGTAATTTGATAGGTATTCTGGGTTTAGGTATAGCAGTCTTAATTGATATTGCTTTGGTCACAAGAGGTATTATCACCGGAGAATTAGACCTCACTTTTAGACAATGGTACATTATTAGTATACTTTTTATTGGTTTAGCCATTGCCTTAATTAGAGTCTGGTTGCCAATAATTATAGACGGATTAGAATCAATAAACAAAGAAGTCGATACTCCCGAATGGCTAGACAATGATAGCGCGATCGCCTGGTTGAAAAATATTGTGATTGGTCTGACAATATCAGGCATCGGACTCGGAGTTGGTTATTATTTAGGATGGGTTTCCAGCACTCCCTCTGATTGGATAAGTGCGGATATCGCACTCAAATTCCTGACATACTTTATGATTGCAGTTGCAGTTATTGTTGTTGCTGTACCAGAAGGATTAGCCTTGAGTGTTACTCTAAGTCTCGCCTACAGTATGCAGAAAATGACAAAACAGAATAATTTAGTCCGCCGGATGCACGCTTGCGAAACAGTCGGCGCGACAACAGTGATTTGTTCTGATAAAACAGGTACATTGACAGAAAATAAAATGCAAGTAACTAATGTCAAGTTTCCTAGTTTAGAGACAAATACTCTCAATCCCGATAACATTATAGTAGAATCAATTTGTAGCAACAGCACCGCCAACTT
Source organism: Trichodesmium sp. (assembly GCA_051439685.1). Taxonomy (GTDB): domain Bacteria; phylum Cyanobacteriota; class Cyanobacteriia; order Cyanobacteriales; family Microcoleaceae; genus Trichodesmium. Next base: position 261 of record JBFRWR010000112.1, on the reverse strand, counting down.
AGAACATAAGAAAGGTCAAGAGTCCATTCCTCTAGGAGACCATACAGAAGGTGCTTTGCTACTGTGGTTAGAAGAAAATAAGATTGACTATATTGACAAACGAGAAGATTTTCAAATTCTTAATCAATTGACTTTTTCCGCAGACAGAAAATACATGGCAACTCTAGGAATTTCTCCCACTACAGGCGATCAGATACTTCACATTAAAGGTGCGCCAGAATTACTTCTGGGAAGTTGTAATCAAATCCTGACAAATGAAGG
>JBFRWR010000111.1:0-28858 GCA_051439685.1 Trichodesmium sp. | reverse complement strand
CTATTTTAGATGTGTCTGTCTAGTGGGTTGAGTTTCGTTTCCTCAACCCAACAAAAATCTTTCTCCCCTACTCCCTCACTCCCCTACTCCCCTACTCCCTAATGCACCATTTTAGCTGTGTCGGTCCTAGTAGGCGTTTGCTATCCTTTCCCAAGCGAAAAAGGGATTTGGAAACCAAACCCCTAACATTTTTTTTCATATATCATTAGCTGAAAGGCTAACTACTGATTACTATACAACGTTTCCCAAGGTAGTGAATTACAGGTGTATTTTTGTTCCCTATTCCCTATTCCCAGAAATCTATAATTTTGTACTTCACGCTTTTTGAGAATTGCTATATTCAAAAATATAATATTTTTAATCCTCTAAAAAATTACTCAGAATTTAATCAAATTAGGAGAAGCAATGATACAAGTTTTTCATAACTATTACAGAGTCAATTTTTTATGAAAAAACTCCTTTGCTCAATTTGCTTCTCCCTACAAAATTCAACGACAATAGAGAAGATTAACTTAATAATTACTCTTCTTCTGCTAACCCAAAGACTCGATTAAAAACTTTTTTTACCTTATCACCAGAATCAATACTTTCCAAAGGGTCTTTTCTCAGTCGATGTCGTAAACACAGAGTAATCACATTACTAATATCTTCAACTGTCACCTCCATTCTACCTTCAAAAGCAGCTAAAGCTTTTGCAGCACGATTAGTAACAATATCTCCCCGTAAACCATCCACATCTAACTCAGAACAAACTTGAGAAATTTTTACTCGTAAATCATGGTCAACTTCCACTAATCTCAGCTTTTGTTGAGCATCTACAAGTTTCTTTTCTAATTCTTCTTGTTGTGATTTATAATTCTCTAAAAATTCTTGGGGATTCTGATCAAAAGCTGAACGTTGCTCAACAATTTGAACTCTTAATAAAGGTTCTTTTACAGTTCGGATTTCGGCGTGCATACCAAACCTATCCAGTAACTGAGGTCTTAATTCCCCTTCTTCTGGATTTCCCGAACCTACAAGAACAAAACGAGCAGGATGGCGTATAGAAATACCTTCTCTTTCTACAGTATTCCAGCCACTTGCTGCTGAGTCAAGCAAGACATCAACCAAGTGGTCATCTAATAAATTCACCTCATCTACATATAAAAGGCCACGATTCGCCTTTGCTAGTAGTCCTGGTTCAAAAGCTTTAACCCCGTCAGATAAAGCTTTTTCAATATCAATAGTACCACATACCCGATCCTCCGTAGCCCCCAATGGTAAATCCACCATTTGGACTTTTCTTTTCACAGTCGTTAGTTGCTCTTCCTGTGCTAATCTATCTCGCACAGAATCACTCATTAAATCTGTGTCATAAGGATCGCTGTTAAAAGGATCGTCAACAACAATTTCAATTTCTGGCAGTAGATCGGTTAAAGCGCGGATGGTAGTAGATTTACCAGTGCCGCGATCGCCCATAATCATTACACCCCCGATTTTGGGGTCAATTACATTTAACAGTAAGGCCAGTTTCATTTCTTCCTGGCCCACAATCGCAGTGAACGGAAAAACAGCTCTACCTTTTTGGACGGCTGGTTTAACAGATGTATTTACCGTATGATTGGCTTGAACGGTTGAAATCACAGTAGACTCTAAATTCTAATTACTATTTGTTATTGTGCCACATAGTCGGACAATACTTCTTTGATTAGGCAATCAAAAAATGTTCTAAAATGCCTTTGTTGAGTTTCAGTATTAATAAAAATTATGACAAGTCAAACTTCCACTCCGGTAATTGTCAGTGGAGCAGCAGGTAAGATGGGTCGAGAAGTCATCAAAGCTGTAGCTAATGCTAATGATATGACTGTTTTTGGCGCAATAGAGCGTCAACCAGAATACATTGGTCAAGATATTGGGGAAATAGCTGGTTGTGGCCCTTTAGAAGTACCTGTCCTTAATGATTTGCAGGGAATGTTAGTCATGGCCGCTCAAGAAAAACAACCAGCAGTTATGGTTGACTTTACTCATCCAGATAGCGTTTATGAAAATGTGCGTTCTGCTATTGCTTATGGAGTTAGACCTGTGGTCGGAACTACAGGTCTGAGTCAAGAACAAATTCAAGATTTGGCCGAATTTGCCGAAAAAGCCAGTATTGGTGCCTTAATAATTCCCAATTTCTCTATAGGTATGGTCTTGCTCCAACAAGCAGCGATCGCCGCCTCCCAGCATTTCGACCATGTAGAAATTATTGAATTACACCACAATCAAAAAGCTGATGCTCCTAGTGGTACTGCTATTAAGACTGCCGAAATGTTATCAGAGTTAGGCAAAACCTACAATGTACCTAATGTTAAAGAAACAGAAAAAATTGCAGGAGCTAGAGGTTGTCTAGCAGATGAAGGAATTAGGATTCATAGTGTCCGCTTACCAGGTTTAATCGCCCATCAAGAAGTAATATTTGGTGGCCCTGGTCAAATTTACACTTTACGCCATGATACAACAGATAGGTCTTGCTATATGCCTGGAGTTTTGTTAGCCATTCGTAAAGTCCAATCTCTGACTAAACTAATTTATGGCTTAGAAAAAATACTTTAGGGTTCCTTTAAGACGAGCTGCTACGTCTACTACGTCTACTTTGACGAGAACGAGTTGATATATCGTATTCTAAAACTGCACCTATACCAAATAGAATCGCCGTAAACACAAAGAATACTTCTAATAAACCACCACTTTCATAATCTCCCTGAACCCTGGAGTCTGACCACTTAAAATACATATCAGCAATGTACAGAGAAAATGTAGCAGCAGCAATCATCCGCCAGGATTGAGAAAAACGTCCACCCCAAAATGCCAGAAGTAACGCTGTAGCAATAATTAGTAAAAATACATCAGCAATAATATAGAATAAGTTGACACTATAAGCAAAAGGTTCTAATTTCTCATCTATAGCTATTACCCAAGATGGAGCCAAAGTAGCCACCTCTTCTATCTCTGCTTCAACTTCTTCTACAGCTACAACAGCATCTTGACTAGAAAATAGACCAAAAAATGATGGGTCAGCTACCCAAATAGCCAAAACAATTCCTGCAACTGCAACTGCAGCTAAAACACCCCACTGCCAAAATTCTAGATTTAGTCGTTTAGAACTTACAGCTAAGGTCATACCCCAACCCAAAAATATATAGGAAATAACATAGAAAATATCTGCCATTGAAACATCAGGGTCTAATTCCCACAATAGTTCCCAACAACCAAAAACTACACCACCAATAAAGTAGAATAGCAATCCTAAACCAATTCCCATCCAAACATTACGACCGCTAACCATTTGCGGACTTTGCCAGTTTCTAAAGCAAATTATAGCTGAGAGTAAATAAGCTCCCAGTTCAAATATATAAGTACCAATGGAATACCAAACAGGTAATTCTTCCCCTGGTAAAGGTACACTAAACAGTAGAAAAAATAATAGGGCTAGTACACCCCAGACAAGACCTGTGACTACAATAGTCTGGGCTGAGAACAGAGACTTAGTCAGGGTAGATGATTTTTCTGAAGTGCTACTCATAGGAATATTCTCATCAAGCGTAACTTTTAATAAACATTTTCTCCCCTTGTTTTACCACTTTTAGTTTCTTTTTCAGATGTTCAAGGAGTATTAATTGAGGTGGGGAAAATAGACTTCTCAAGTTGATACCAATTTTATCTGAGGCTGCACAGAATTATAAATGTATATTTATCATTCTTGAATTTACACTCTACTCTGAGTCAACTTCTATTTGATACAACTTCATTTGGTATGAAACAATAATCCTAGCTTTAATAAATTTTGACCAAAAAGTTTCCATTCAGGCAAAAGTGGACAAATCCATAGATATTTTCTGGCCATTATCTTGGAAATACTGTTTAAACATATAAATAGAATTTCATGCCAAACTTATGATTCATTTCCCATTAAAAAAATTTGATATAGACCAACTCAGAACAATAATTAGCCTTGGTCAAGAATTGATCTTTAAAGTATGAGTTAGTAAATTTTTAAGATTATTTTGCTGCCCATTGTTTACCTTCTGGAAATTGATTTAGCCAATCCAGAAAATGATTTCTATCAGCATTAGGCATAGGTTCCAGGATTTCGTTAATCCCTTCAGCAAAACTAGAATTACCAAAATAGGATTCACCCAAACTATGGACTTCTTGTAGCAAAGTATACAGATGAACTTCTCGCCAGGAAGGTAGTTGCAAGTTGGCCATAGGATCGTCATTTAATAAAGCCTTAATTGCATCAGGTGAATCAGTATCAGGAAACTTTCTTTTTTGAAATATTTTAGTAATATCCTTATGGAAAGATTTGGCCTGTCTATTACCTAATAAATCTTCTACATCAAAGTAAACCGCTTGTAGTAATAACAAACAACCCAGAATACAAGCAGGAGGAACAATATCCTCATCTTTTGCATCTTCACTGGTAATTTGCTCTAGCCGAACTTTACCCCAAACGCTATATCGGTCTGGTTCCTCTAATAAAACACAAGCTTTACCACGATTATCTGTTAAATCTCGCCAGAAAGCTCTTGCTTCTTCAGCTTGTTCTGCCTTAAAGACATTGATTAAACGAAAAGTTTGTCCTTGATAATTAAGAATAGGGATTTGTTGCTCCCGCTTTGGGTGTGGAACACTTGTAATTTCAACATCTTGCCTTTTCAGAATAAACATGACACTTTAATTAGACTCCCATCATACCAGGGGTAGTTTTTGTGTAATTGTAATCCTTCTAGCATAGATTTATTTTAAATATTATGATGATTTCCCATAATATATAGGCATTTTCAGAAAAACATTTTGCAGCTAGTAAGGCAGTAATCAGATTAATTTACTCATCAAGCATGAGTAACTTCCTGATGGGATAAATAATTGGTACGAGCGAACTCATTAATTTCTGTTTGCCACAGATCACTCTAGGCTACTCATTAGATTCAAATTAGTTTGATTTTAAATGTTTTATTTTAGATATAATAGAATTTCAGTATAATATTGTATATTAATAGATATATATAACAATTTAATGTTAAGTTTATTATTGTTTGTCTCTGACATTAAGCTTCTCGTTATTTAGGTTCGGAGCCTAACCTCTAAAATATCTGACTATATAGCCAGTACCATATCAAAAATGTGCAAATTTAAAAATATTTCTATTTTTTCTTAGTTTTTAGTTATGATTGGATTATCTGATCTCATGTAGGTAAGATTTCTCCTGCAATTACAAAGGTTTTATTTAACCTCTCTGCCTTTAAGAGCTATGCTTTATCAATATCTTTCTTAATATAAAATTTGACAAAATAGACAAGTTATGTATAAATCTGGGAGAGGCTTTTTCTGGAGAAAATTATATTGAAAAATACATTTTTTTGAGAAATCCAGACAAGATTCTTAGCTGCCCACACTCCCCATACCTCCCAGAAGTTTTTCAGGACTTCCCGCTGAGGGATAACTTTAAGAGTGAGGTCTTCTTTAATATTTGTACTTCATATACTGGGAATTTTCTGTATTTATGCCGATCAATATCTTGGACTTTGCTCTATACTATATTCTTAGTCTTAGTATCCTATCAAAATGGCACTCAATTTATGTTTGTGGTGCAATTTAGATAAACAAGCTTTCTTAATTGCCATGAACGAGATTCTCAAAGTTCTATCTTACTTCCAAGATATAGTCATTCTGAATAAGACTGGGACGAATGTTTCTTTATCTAGAAAGGGTTTCAGGCAAAAAAGTGTTTCATCCTTATTTGAAATGACTATAGTTATAATATCAGGACTTACGCAAAAGATATGTAAATTTTGTTTTTTCTAGGGGTAATTCATGTTTGCGCAGCATTCCGCAGGAAATTGCCCCTACAGATAGGGTCTGTGCGTAAGTCCTGAGTATATTAATCTAATCTTAATAATAGACTTGCCTATTTAGGAATTAACCAAGTATAATATTTAAGACGTATTACTAATTTCCTACTTAAGAATTGGGTGCGTAACTCAGTTGGATAGAGTAGCGACCTTCTAAGTCGCGAGTCGCAGGTTCGAATCCTGCCGCACCCGTATATATTTGAAAATAGAAAAGCAAATAGACATTAAGATTTATCTAAGAATTTATGATATTTTTCAGTAGACCCTTAGATAGGGCTGGCTGAATAAATCTCAAAGTATTAACAGATAAAGGTTTTAGCATTTTTAGCTCCTGAGTTAGTCCAAGGTTTTCGGTCTAAAAAGCTGAAAAAGTTAAGATTTGAGGGTGACGCGAGGCAGAAAAATCAAGTGATAATTCTGCCAACAACCTTTTCTAAATTCCCCATTCCTCTAACTTCCCCTCGAGGGAGCAGGGCTTTTTAAAGTATCGCAAGTTAACGACTGAAGGAGAATGGGAGATTAGAGGACAGGAGAATAGGAAAATTTACCAAAACTTGCCGATTTTTCAGGCAATAAGAGTCCTTTTTGCTCTGACTAAAATGATGAAAAGTCAACTTTTAATCCCTCCATCTCCGTGTTGACCTGTCTCCACGTCCCCGTGTCTATCGAGAATGAAACAGCCCTGTCCTCGAGGGAGGGGTTAGGGACGGGTTGACTCCTGACTCCTCTACCACTTATGCTTTTTCAGCAAGCCCTAGATAAATATCCTAAATATCCTCAAATCATCTCTTTAGTCTAGCTAATAGAAAGCTTGTCTGATACAGAAAAATCAGTTTAGCTCAACCCTTCAATTACAGGATGGAAATAAAAGGCCAATCCTAAAACTGCATAAGCTGCTAATAATAAAGCCCCTTCTAACCAGTCAGAACGACCATCTGAACTGACAGAATTAGCAATTAACACTGCTACTACTACTGCTACTAATTCAAAAGGATTAAAATTCAAATCCATTGGTTGGCCAAGTATTAAGCCAGCCAGAATTAATACAGGAGCAACAAATAAAGCAATTTGTAAACTAGAACCTACTGCCACTGAAACAGACAAATCCATTTTATTTTTCATAGCAACAGTTACTGCTGTAGCGTGTTCAGCAGCATTACCAATAATTGGCACTACAATTACACCAGTAAATAAAGCAGTTAATCCTAAAGTAGCAGTAGCTTCTTCTAAAGAATCAACCAGTAATTCTGATTCAAATGCTACGGCTAAAGTTGCAACTAATAATACTGAAATCCACAGTAACAAATTAGGTTTATGTTGAGATTCTTTTTCTGATTCACCATCAGAATTTAATTCTTCAGATTCATTTTCTGCCACACCAACTTCATATAAGTAGGAGTGAGTTTTCATGGAAAATAATAAGGTGAGTATATAAACAGAAATTAATACTATTGCTACTGCACCAGACAAGTTTTGCATTGTATTTTCACTAATACCTTCAGAAGTAGCATTTACTGCTGTAGGGACTAAGATAGCAATTACAGCTAAGTTCATTGCTGAAGCATTTAAACGAGCTACTACCGACTGAAACTTTTGTTCTTTAAAACGTAGCCCACCTAAGAACATTGATAAACCCATTACTAATAATAAGTTACCAATTATAGAACCAGTAATACTTGCTTTAACTACACTGATTAATCCAGCATTTAAAGCAATAATACCGATAATTAATTCTGTAGCATTGCCAAATGTAGCATTCAATAAACCACCTAAATTAGGACCTAAAACAACGGCAATTTCTTCAGTGGCAGTACCCATCCAACCTGCTAGGGGAATAATTGCGATAGCAGATGTAATAAAGATAGCTGATGAACCCCATTCCATAAAATTCGCTGCTATTGAAATAGGAATAAATACTAATAGAATCGAAATAATTGTTTGTGTGTTTAGCATGAGTAAAAATTTTCAGTTCAGTAAATCGAAATTAGGCAAAAAATTAATATATATTCCTGAAAAAGTATTTTGCCTATGAGTATAATTCAGGATTAAGAGTTCAGGAATTATAAATAAGGAAAAATATGAAAAATTCAAGCAAGCAAGGGGTAGAACAAATATCGGATTTTTCCATCCGCAGGCTGTTGGAAATACAAAGTTATTCACACAAAAAAAAGGCGATAATCTTGCACTTTTTTCAGAAACAAAAAGTTGAAATTCTCTGGCAATGTTTTTGGGCTTATTTAGATAGCCCTAACTAAATAGATATAATACCAGGCATGATCAATATTTCCTACAAATATTTCACCTATTTTTAGTAGTTAGTTGTAGGGGCAAACTACCTTTTGTCCTTTTAAGTATTTATTGTGGTGAGACTCAAATTTTACCCAAAGAAACATTTCAGATAAAATCATTAAATTACTCTAACTATTTGTAAAATTCTGATGTAACGCTTGGTAAAATGCCATTTCGATGTCAACCCAAGCTTAATTGTTAAAACCTACATTCCGCACTTCAAAACGTAGTATAAACAAGGAGACAGGAGACAGGAGACAGGAGACAGGAGACAGGAGACAGGAGAAAATCTTGATGGTCAATAGGAGTAAATTAATCAAGTATTTCTGCTTAATATTTTCCCGAAAAATTTGACGAATGAGAACGGTCAATCAGATGATTTATACACTATAAATACTTAGCTAACCACCTTTTTTCATACTACTTTTAATTTTACAATTTGACGTGCGGAATGTGAGTTAAAAGAGTATATACTTTTGATACCTAAACACTCTTTAGCTCAAAAGTCTTTTTGTGAAGGTAGGGAGTAGGTAGGGACGTTGCATGCAACGTCCGTACAGAGTCAAGAAAAACATGAAGTTCTATAGCAAAGTATTCAGAAAAATTATCCCTTGAGCGAACCTCCCCAACTCTTACCCAAATACTAACTTTTTGGGCAAGAGCTGCTCAAAATATCCTATTTTTTCTGGACTTAAAAATGCTCAAACCTTTAGCTGCCAATACTTTTATCTTTAATCAGCAAACCCTAAATATTCGGTGGGTTATGGAGGCCAGGAAAATATTATTGAATTTTGTGAGATTATTTCCGCCTTTTTCTTGACGGAATGCTCCGCTTTCTATGTCGGGTTTTGCTCCGCTATTCATGTTGCGGAGCTTTGCGGAACGCAAAACCCACTCTAAATCAAGACTTAATGTTTTATTTATAGAGACCGTCTTACTTTTGAAGATACGGAAATACAGTTGAATACTATTCCCTATTCCCTATTCCCTATTTCCTATTTCCTACTCCCTACTCTCTACTCCCTACTAGACTGACACAGCTAAAACTGTGCAATAGATTTTTGTTTCTAGCTGTCTTTTTCTTCCCACACTTCCCACACTTCCCACCCTCCCCACACTCCCCATCTAATGCACCATTTAAGGTGTGTCGGTCCACTACTCTCTACTCCCTACTCCCTACTCCCTATTCCCTAATCCCTCAACCAAGATCGACACCTAGAAATTTGTCTAGGAGCTTGGCTCGCCATACATAACGCAGCAAAAAAAACCAGACTAGAGCTACCCAACTAATCACAACATAATCATGGGTATTTAGTAAAGATAATTCAAAAAATTGACGTAGAGGAGGAACCGCCAAAATGACTATATAAACTCCTAGTAAACCTAAAGCCACAAAAGTATATCGCCAGTCACCACTGTAATTTTCCCCACCCACCCAAGCTTTTGTTGGGGGCTTCATAAAAGGCACTAACAACAAACCACATAAAATCATAATTGTGACTAAGGCGCTACGAGGAACTGAAAGAAATTCATTAACTTCGTCAAGGTCAATAACTAACTCACTTGCCGAAAATGGTATTGCTAGATAAGTTAGATAGACTCCTAAAGCAACAAGAGTAAGAGTCAAAGTAGCAGGTAAAGTAAAATGAAGTAGGGAACGCACCATACTACGTCGAGGTAAAATTCCTGGTTTAGCCCAAATCGGAATACAAAAAGTAGGAAACCCTACCGATATCAAAGTCACAACTGCACTGTGTTTATTTAATAGTGGGAAAGTACCGCCGATAAACCCACCAATAAATCCTGTAGCAAAAATCAAGAGACTCACACAAAATACCCTAACCATAAATAATTTCAATACATCTTGTATCCCATTACGAATCCGCTGTCCTTCCAAAAAAGTATGGGGCAAAGAAGCCCAAGAGTTTTGAAGTAAGACAATATCCGCCACACTACGAGTGGCCTTACTTCCTCCTTCCATAGCGATCGCCAAATTAGCTTCTTTTAGAGATAGAACATCATTAACTCCATCCCCAATCATTGCTACATAATGACCTTGCCTCTTAAAACTACGGATCAGTCTAGCTTTTTGCTCAGGAGTGACACGGCCAAAAATTGTCTTAGATGCTGCTGCTTGAATAAACTGAGCTTCATCTAGTTTGGCTAATTCCCAACCAGAAATAACTTGAGTATCTGAAGCAAGTCCTGCTTGTAAAGCCAAAGCAGCTACAGTCTGAGGATTATCTCCAGAAATTACTTTCACTTCTATTCCAGCTTCCGAGAAACCCTCTATAGTCTCACGAGCTTCTGGTCTTAATTCATCCTTGAAGCTAATAATTCCTAGAGGAGAAAGTTCAGTGGGAAGTTGTAGTTTTTCTAAATCATTATTCAAACTATTAACATTAGAGTTATGAGCAAATAAAAGCACTCGAAATCCTTGTTCAACTAATTCTTGAATCTGCTCAGTAACTTTGCTATTTAGTGGCGTAACTTCAGCTAATACTTCTGGAGCGCCTAGAATGTATGTTCCAGATTGTACATTTTTCTGTTGACTAGCAAAACTTATACCACTCCACTTACGAGCCGAAGTAAAAGGGACTTCACCAATTAAAGAACATGAATTTCCTGAAAAGCTCCTTTCTAAAGCTTCAATTGTTTGATTTTTAGCAGTAGTATTAGCTGCATAATTACCTAATAAACTTCGCAACTGAATTTCATCTATGTCAATAGGATAAATAGCTGCTAAAGTAATTCGGTTAGTAGTTAATGTTCCTGTTTTATCCAAACATAAAATATCCACATTACTCAATGATTCAACAGCATTAGCTTGCTGAATTAGAACTTCCTGTCCCACCATTCTCACCGCACCCAGAGCATAAGCCAAAGTAATTGCCAAATAAAGTCCACTAGGTACAAGACCAGCAATTACAGCAGCATATTGAACACTATCGGCAAATGTATAAAATCCAAAGTAGCAGTTAATCGCAACCAGTAGCCACAGAAAGCACGACAAGAGTAAAAATACTCTAATAACTAAATTAATTTCTTGTTGTAGGGGAGTATAAATTTGACGAAATGCTCTAGCACTAACTGTGATTTTATAGGCCAAACTTTCACTTCCTACTTTTTGGGCTTCATAAAAAGCAGTACCACTGACACAGAAACTACCAGAATAAACTGGTTTGCCTACTTGTTTTAGAATTAGATCGGATTCACCAGTTAGAAGTGATTCGTCCACTTCAATTTTACCTTCTCCTACTACTTGTCCATCAACGACTATTTGATCTCCAGCCTTAGCGACTAATATATCCCCAACTACGATTTCACTGGGATCAATGTTTTGTTGTTGACTTTCTCGAATAACGGTAGCTAATGGTCTAGTTAATAGAGCAATTTGATCTAATTTTTGTTTAGCCCATATTTCCTGGCAAACACTAACGATAACACCACCTAAAATAACTACAATTACTAGGAACGCATCCCCATAACGTGAAATAGAAATCAAAACAATACTAATGGTTAAGAAAACAGTATTGATAAAGGTAAATAAGTTTTCTTTTAATATTTGCTGATAAGAACGACTTGTGTCTAATTTGACATGATTTCCTAAACCTGCTGCACGACGATTTATTACTTCTTGTTGAGTGAGGCCATTAATAATTGAGGTATTATTCATGTTTTGGCGATCAATCATAACATTTGTAGTAAGTAGAAAAAATTTTATGTAAAGTATCTAACATTAAGTAAATGGGTTTTGCAAATGAGGTTGATTAACTAACAAAAGTTGGTGAGGTTTCCGCTGGTTATGAGGTATATATCTTGAAAGTTTTGGTAGGGAAGTTTGATGCAAATTCTTTATATCATGTCCGGTTAAATAGTTATAAATAAAAATCTAGGAGTCAGGATTCAGAAGTCAGGATTTTCAATATAGCAGAAGAGAGAAAAATAAGGAATAAAGAAGGATAAAATTTTATTATATAGCGTTTTTATTTGGGATATGGAAACCGAGTCCGATAAAATAGGGAATAAGGAATAGGGAATAGGGAATAGTAAAGAAGGAAAAACAGCATTAAATGAGATATCAGGATATGGAGTAATCAATACAGGACTTTTTTTAGAGAAGAAACCTCAATCTAGATTTACATCTCATTTAAAAACACTATACCTAATAAGCTGTTGTGCATTTAAACGACTTATTGTTGTGTGCATCATTCACAGAAAAACCCTTATTACTTCTGATTTCTAACTTCTGAGTTGCTAATACGCATTTTAAATCCGTATTAGCTTAACAATCCGCCCATAGGTTGTGGGTAATCAAAAAGTAGATAAAAAACTTGAAACTTCCACCTGTTCCCAGTTAAGTGTTCCCTGTTCCCTGTACCCTAAAAGTTGCAATATTTTTATACACAAATAAAATAGGAATGCTATAGCAATCCTAAATTGTTCGTAACAAGTTTTATAATAGCTAAAAATAGCTGAAAACCTTAAAAATTAGACTCCTGACTCCTGACTCCTGACTACTCTACGGGCGATTAGAGGATTGCTATATATCTTTAAAATATTATTAAATAATACTTTCCCAGAATCATAATAGGATTAGTATAATTACCTCAACTCTAATTAAGAAAAATCAATTATTCCTTTGATTTTAAATATTTCTCAAGCCGACAAATTATAAATTATATCTTCAAAAATTAACCATTACCGAATTATTAATTATTAAATAATTATGGTTTAAAGCCTCGCCTTTTAAGGGGAAAAGAATAAATAATATTTCCGGCTCTTCAATTCCGTAACGGTTTTAACCTTCTTGTAATTATCAATTATCCATTAATGAACTCTCTTTTTTCTTAATAGAGAATACTTGATACGAATTTAATCAGTAATCTTAATATTTACTTTATTTTTACCCATAACTAATCCCCTACTTCCTAATTAAAAGTAATGTTACTAATTTACAGAGAAATTATAAGTAAAGTTAAGTTTTATCACTACCCTCTTGCTTTTTCAATAAGATAGAGTTTATGATTCAACTTAAGACGTAACTATTAAATATTTTTAAAATCCACAAGCAATTTTTCAACACTACGTTAATTAGGAAAAAATTATCACCTACCCTATTCAAAATTAGAAAGGAGGAAAGAGGATTATTTAAAGGTAGTTGTTGATAGAAAAAGCTTGGATAACTAATCAAGAGCATCTAAAAAAAATTGCCTGTTCAACCCCGCTCTAAAAGGCGAGGTATTACTCCTCAATAATGGCTATAACCCAAGAAATGTAATTAAAATCCCAGAAAAAACCACCAAGATTGTGAATTAAACATTTTAAATTAAATTTTCAAAAATTCTCAATCTGGAAATTTCGCCTTAGTCTGGCGAACAAACTAATTTGTTGTTTCAAATGGAGAATGCGATCGCATGGTTTCCTCATCTGAAAATATATTCAATCAATCAAATGACTCTGTTTTAGAAGTGTCATTATCTGAAACAACCGATAATCAGATAAATGCTGTAGCACCCCTAAAAACTAGCACTGGTGTTTATGTCACCATCCACGGTCACTTCTATCAACCACCCAGAGAAAACCCCTATCTAGACGCTATCGAACGTCAGCCAAGTGCAGCCCCCTGCCATGATTGGAATGAGCGAATTTTACACGAATGCTATCGTCCAAATGCCTTTGCTCGTGTATTAAATGACCGAGGAGAATTGGTGGGAATCACCAATAACTATGAATATATGAGCTTCAATATGGGTCCAACCTTAATGAGTTGGTTGGAACGCCATGATATGGAAGTCTATCAAAAAATTATTGAGGCAGACCGCAAAAGTTGTCAACGACTCGATGGACATGGTAATGCGATCGCCCAAGCCTATAATCACATAATTCTACCCCTAGCAAACGAAAGAGATAAATATACTCAAATTCGGTGGGGAAAAGAAGACTTTCGTAAAAGATTTGGTCGCGATCCAGAAGGAATGTGGCTAGCAGAAACAGCCGTAGACTATCCCACCCTAGAAGTATTAGTCGCTGAAGGTATTCGTTTCATCATCTTAGCTCCATCCCAAGCCCAACGTTGTCGCCCATTATCCAGTACAGATAACCCACACCCAGAATGGATCGAAGTAGGTGGCAGTCAAATAGATCCTACTCGTCCTTATCGTTGTTTCTTAGGCGATAGTAATAGTGAAAACTCTACAGAAACCCCATACATTGATATCTTCTTCTATGATGGTCCTATATCAAGAGATATGGGCTTTAACGATGTCCTGAATAGTTCTTATAACTTAGCTGGAAGAATTGGCCAGGCAGTCCGGGGAGACCACCGACCCTCTCAATTAATTGCAGTTGCTACTGACGGTGAAACATTCGGTCATCACAAAGGTGGTACAGAAAAATGTCTAGCCTATGCTTTCTTAGGAGAATTTCCCCAGCGAAATTGGACAGTAACTAACTTTGCTCATTACCTAAGTATTAATCCTCCAACTTGGGAAGTTGTATTAAAACCAGTAACAGCTTGGAGTTGCTCTCATGGTGTCGATCGTTGGCAAGATGACTGTGGCTGCGGTGGTGGTGGTACATGGAATCAAAAATGGCGGAGACCATTACGGGATTCATTGAATTGGCTACGGGATAAATTTGTTGACATTTACAAAGACTTTGGTCATCACTTCTTCAAGGATGTTTGGGCAGCACGAGATGAATACGTTAAAGTAATTCTAGATCGCTCCATTGAAAACATTAATAATTTCTTTTCTCAGCATCAAACCCACCAACTAACAGCAGCAGAAAAAGTAGACGCTTTGCGTTTATTAGAAATGCAAAGACATTCTCTATTAATGTTTACAAGTTGTGGCTGGTTTTTTGATGAAATATCCCGTCCAGAAGGTACTCAAATTCTGCGTTATGCTGCCAGAGCAATAGAATTAGCAGGTGATGTAGCGGGGGTACAACTAGAGAAAGAATTTGTGTCGAAACTTGCTTTGGCTCCCAGTAACGTAGATTTATTCAAAACAGGTGATGAAGTTTATCGACAGTTAGTTGCCACAGCTCAAATTACTTTAGAACAAGTAGCAGCTCACTATGCGATTAATTCATTGTTTACTACTTATACTCGTGAACAGCGAATTTACTGCTACAATGCGAAACAAGATGATTATCAAATGCGACGCATGGGTAATCTAACATTAGCAGTGGGTCAATTAAAGTTAGCTTCAGAAATTACACTTGAATCCAAAGATTTTATTTTTGCGGTACTACATTTGGGAGGATGGGATTTCCATTGCTGTATTCGACCATTTAGTGGGCGTAGAGTTTATACCGAACTTAAACAAAAACTATTTGATGCTTTAGAACAAGCAAGTATTGCAAATGTGATTATGAGTATGGCTGAGTTATTCGGTGAACGTTCATTTACTCTAGGAGACTTGTTTGCAGAGGAACGTCAACGGATAATGAGTCTACTGAGTCAGGAAACTCTCAGTCGCTTGGATCAATTATATACCCAAGTTTACCGAGATAATTACAGCATAATGATGGCCTTCCGTCGTGATAATTTACCTATACCTCAAGAATTACAGGTAGCTGCTGAAGTAGCATTGGGTCATCGGTTATTGACAAGTGTGCGAACATTAGAAGCAGAAAGTAGTGATGGTCAAGTTAGTGTTAATTATTTGGCAGAATTAGAAGCTCTAGCTACAGAAGTCTATCAGCAGCAATGCAGATTCCAAAACTTGGAAGTTAAGGAATCTATAGAAAGGTTAATTGTTCGCTCACTCCGGCACATTTTGTATGATAATCAACCGGATAATTTGGAATTAGATATTCAAGCTTTAGAGCGACTTATTGAAATAGGAAATAGATTAAATTTAGGTTTGTCATTAATTAGCGCTCAGGAGATTTATTTCCAATCTCTAGAAAGTCAAATTGTACCTCTGTGTTTGGGTTATATTCAACGGGTAAATCATACTCAGATTCAACCTAATATAGAACCAGAAATTCCAGGAGAAACCACTTGGGAATTACCTCAAATTCGTAAATTATTACAATTGGGTAAGAAGCTAGCAATTGATGTAGATGAGTGGTTGAATCAGTTGTATTAAAGAAGCAATAAGTATTTAGGACTCATTTTAATCTAAAATTGAACTCCTGTAGGGGCGATTTTCTGCGGAATGTTACGCAAACGTGAATCGCCCCTACTCCAGCGGTTTTCATTTTAGTAGACAACAGTAGGGAGGTTGCATGCAACCTCCCTACAAGGTTTTGGTTATAGCGATGTGGTTCATCAAGAGCAAAAAGCTCTGCTCCTTTTCTGGAGAAGTCTAATAGACACCTGGTGATAATCAAAAATCAAATCAATTATCGAGTAGAAATCATCAATTCTTTCCCCTCCTGGGAGCAGGGATGTTTCAAAGTCCCGTAAGTTAACGATTGGAGATTAAGAAATAAAATAGGGGAAAATGGTTGAAATTTGCTCCCATCTCCCCACACTCCCCACACTTCCCACCCCCATCATGTATAGAACCCCTAAGCGGCTCTATTTAAAATTATAGATTGAGAGTAGGGGAGTAGGGGAGTGGGGGAGTAGAGGAGCGGGGAGAGATGGAGAGATGGGGAGATGGGGAGATGGGGTGTATTAGATATCCCGCCAAATCCAATCATCAAATCAATTATTATCCATTTTTTATGAATTACTTCTCCACCAGGGCCTATTTTCTGGAGATACCAAATGGCTTCTATAAAAAAATAAATACCAAATGCGTTCTATAGATATTTACCCTAACTTTTACACGCTCCGATATTAACGGACATCATATTAGTTACTCCTATTAACCAATATAATTGTCTTCTGTCTCCTGTCTCCTGTCTCCTGTTTTTTCTGCTACATTTTGTCGTGCGGAATATAGGTTTAACGTCTAACTAGGTTATGACTATACAAAGCACTCCGAGGCAAAACACGCTGTACTTCTTCGACAGTAGTAATTCCTTGAGTTACCTTTTCAATTGCAGCAGTTCGGAAAGAAACAAAACCATTTTGCTTTAAATAACGCTGTAATTGAGTCATTGTACCTTCATAAATCAATTCACGCACAGTATTATCGACATCTAACAATTCTACAACTGCTTCTCTTCCAGAATAACCAGAATTAAAACAATTAGAACAACCACGACCTATACGCCATTTTCCCTGAATTTCATGTTTAATACTAGGGGTGACAGCAGTCATAGTTGGTATACTATTACCATTAGTCTTATGATTACCATTACCATTATTCTTACCTAAGACAGAAGTATAAGCAGATAGACTGTTGTTAGTAGCCCAATTAATAGCAGATAATGTTTGCGGTTGATCTAAGCCTAATATTTTCAACTCTTCTTTTGTAGGAGTATGAGCTTCTCCACAGTGAGGGCAAATTTTCCGAACTAATCTTTGTGCCACAATACCTAAAAGTGCATCACTCATTAAAGCAGGATCGGGACCAATATCCTTGAGTCGAGGAATTGCACCTATTGCATCATTAGTGTGCAGAGTTGTCAATACTAAGTGACCAGTTAATGCAGCACGGACTGCAGTATCCGCTGTTTCGCGATCGCGTATTTCACCCATCATAATAATATCAGGGTCTTGGCGCAAAATTGCTCGTAAACCAGTTGCAAAGGTCATTCCGGCTTTTTCATTTACCTGAGTTTGAGTAATTCCTGGTAATACATATTCTACTGGATCTTCAACAGTAACTACATTAACATTTTCCGTTGCCACTGATAACAAACTGGTGTATAGAGTGCTTGTTTTCCCTGAACCTGTAGGACCAGTAAAAATAATCATTCCCTGGGGTTGACGCAACCAACTTTTATATATATTCAAACTGCGCTCAGAAAATCCTAGCTTTTCCAAACTGGAAAAAGGATTTTTGGAAGTTAGTAACCTAATCACAGCTTTTTCCCCACCTACACAGGGAAGGGTACTAACTCGCAAGTCTAGTCCTATATTAGAATCATCATCCCCTACATATTGTTCACTAATGCGCCCATCTTGAGGACATCTACTTTCAGCGATATCCATTTCACACATCACTTTAATCGCAACTACTACCCGACGACCAATATCTGGTGGTAAAGTGGTAATATTTCTGAGGATGCCATCAATACGATAGCGAACTCGCAAACCATCCTCAGTAGGTTCAAGATGAATGTCACTCGCACGGTTACGCAGAGCGCCAGAAATAATTGTTTTAATTCTCCCAATTTGGTCTGCTGCTTGGGAAAGGTATAATTCTGTAGTTGCACGTACGTCTTCTTCTTCTAATTCTCCAGTCAAAGGATTAATTAATTTTGTGCCAGAGATAGATTTAGGATCTATTTTTTCTCTATGATACCAAGCACTATAGCTCTTTTCCGCGATGGGAATAATTCTGATATCAGAAAAAGTCCGATCACTCAGATTTTTCATTTCATCAGCACATATATCTACAGGAGAAGCTAAGTAATAGCAATTACGCCATAGTAGTAGAGGAATAACTGGTGGTAAATCTTTTTGTTCATTAAATTCTCTAAAGAAGCGATATGCTACTTCTTTATCCAGTAATTGCAGATTGACAATTCCGCGTTTATCTACTAAACGTTCTAATGCTTCTTGACAAGTAATTTCACGATTTCTTAATAGTTGCCAGGCGGATAAAACAGAAGTTGAGGCACTCATAATAATTATTAATTGGAAATGGTTTTTAATAATATTGCATGGGAGGAGAGTATTTTTTGTTCTCCTTCAACTTATGACACTAACATTGTTATGATTAAATTAAAACCCTTTTATAGTGTTGATGTTATATATAACTTTTTGTGGCTCTACCTGCTCAAAAATTTAGGATTTTCACGAATGAAGGACAAGGTAAAAAGTCTATCAAGTCTTGAGAAATCAATAATATAACTTTGATTTTTTTCATTTAACCACAATTTAAACTGCTGTATTTATTTATACAGAAAATAAGATTCTTTGATAAGTTTGTTGATGGTGTATAACAAATGATCATTTCAATTTTTAGTTTTTTTTGAGTAAAACGTTTACTACTATACTTATTAAATATTAAATATAGTTTAATTAAACTTTATATATTGGTTAAGAATTTAAGCAAGTAAAAAATTAAAAAACCATAAATTCTCGATCAAAATTTCCTTAAATACCAAAAATTTCTTTGCCTTTATTTTGAACTAATACTGCTGCATCGACTGCCGACAACCCAGAAACATCAACTGAATGGAGAGTACCAACTCTTTTTTCTAGATCGTAAGTATAAGTTTTGTCGTAGTAGTGGAGAATTAAATCAGAAGCTGCTGCCAAATTTCCCTCTTTGAGAAAATCAATTGCCTTTTGCGCTCGTAAACCTCCTAACCTTTTACGAATCCGTTCAGTCGCAATAATTAAATCATTAATGTCTGCTGTGCCATATATTTCTACCAAAAAAGCGACTCTTTCCTGACGACAGCGACTAATTTCTATGACTGTTGCTCTTTCCATTTGCTCAAAAATTTCCTTGGGAATACGGCACAACCCAATACCTCTACTTTCAGCTTCGATCCATAGAGGTTGACTGCGGTCAAATTTTGCCCATTCCATCGCGATCGCATTCCAAAATTGTTCGTTAGTAGGTTGAGGTAACTGCCCCAAACCACCAAAACTACTACCCCGATGATTAGCAAGATCTTCCAAATCTAAAATCTGTTCCTTGATATCGCCTAAAGCACGCAATATTTCTGTTTTGCTACTGCCAGTCATACCACCGATAACAATAATTTTTTGAGGAACTGAGAACAGAGCAAGTGCCCAACGACGAAACCCTTTATAACCCCCAACAAGTAAGGAAACATTAAATCCTGCGGTTTCCAGTAACCAACCAACAGAAGCACTACGCATTCCACCCCGCCAACAGTGAACTCTCACCTGACGATCTGGAGCTAAAGTTTTAGCATGGGCAACAAAATCAGCCAATTTAGGACCAGCGATCGCTAATCCTAATTCTACAGCTTCATCTTTACCTTTCTGTTTGTAGCAGGTTCCGACTAACGCTCGTTCTTCATTATTGAATAGGGGAAAACTAACAGCTCCAGGAATATGACCTTGAGTGTATTCAGCAGGACTACGAACATCGAGAATAATTCCTGGTGTTTCCAGAAATGCTTCAGTTTTTAGGGATTTTGCCATAGAATAATAAATATTGGGAAATAGTATTTTTTTTTAGAGATAATATATAGTATCCATACAATTGAACACTGTAGGGGTTTGGTAACCAAACCCCTATAAACCTTGACTGACAAAGCTCAGACAAAACATAAATTTGCAACACTAGGTCTAGTCTACTTGAGTCAGTCCCGATCTAGTATCTTTGCCTAAATGCTTAATTATTATAGCACTACACAAATACTTGAGAACATCCTTCTTTTCCTTGACAACTCTATTATCTCAGTCAAAAGACTCATTGCAATTAAAGTTGCCAATTTTATTACTAAACCACTGGGAATTTTAAGGATTACAAATTGACTCTTGCTTCAATTTTGCTTGATGCTCACAACGAAAACCATCCTTGCACCATTGTGTCATATTTACCTGTGAAAGTTTGACAACATCTGTACATTTTGGTTCTATTACCTGACTTTTCACCGCCCATATCAAACTACGAATAACATCTAAAGCTGTCTTGAGACGAGATTCTTGATTTCCTGGTACACCTATTTCCTCAACAATATCCATTTCTACCCAAATTCTATGAGATCCCAGAATAATTTGCGATAACCACTTCGCTCTCGGCAAATGAGTAGGGGATGTTACCAATTTAATATGTTGCACTCCCCATTTTTCCAAAATTGGCAGAGAAAAATAGAAATTCTCAAAAGTCGATTTAGCACAATTTTCTAGCCAAACTTGATTTGTCGCAGCATTTTCCCGTTGAAATAATCCTAAAATACAGGGGTCTTTAGAACCAGAAGAAATTAGTATAGGGGTTTGGGGATATTGTTTAGCTACTTTGGCAATATAAATTTCCCGTTTAATGCTGCCTCCTAAAACCAAGTAAGCATCAACAGGAGCTTTTGCTGCCGACTGGAGCAAAACATTATTCCCCACTAGCCACACTAATAAACCAGAAATTATAGGTAAAATTACGAACAATATTATTTTCTTAATTCTCTTATTTCGGCGCATTTTGGGATTTTCTCTCTCGTAAAGGTCGAAGATACAGCATATTTTCGACTAATGATGTACAAGTTTAAATGGTAAATTAGTTTGCTCTTGACAGCAGTTTTCATTTCAGTAGACTACAGTAGAGACGTTGCATGAAACGTCCCTACTAAAAATGCCTAATAGCTACCAGGTTTTATAAAGAATCAGGATCGACACCCAATTCCCGTAATTTAGCAGCTAATTTGTCGGCTCGTTGTTTTTCTTGTTCAGCCCGTTGTTTTTCTTGTTCAGCTTGTTCGCTACTCCATAACAACAAATTTCCTGACTTATCCCACCATCTCAGCCAGTTAATATTTTGCCCTAGTCTTTCTCCTTGCCAAACTCCCAAAAACAACTCTAGTTCTGGTATCCAAAACTGTTCATTGTCATTGGCTGACTCTAAAATATATTTCCCATCCTGTAATCTACGCACTTCTATATTCAATTCATAGGGGTCATAAGTCACATAAGTAGGGACTTTGAGGATATGTTCATAAAAATAAAGTTTGCCATAAGGTGGAGTCGAACGTACTGATAGTTCTCCACATTCTGTTTCCGAGAGGAACTCCATCACAACAGCGACAGGTTCTCCTTCTAGATGGGGAGTATAACTACGACGAATAACTCCTGCTTCTATTGGTTTCACTTGGGGAACATAAAACCAATCAGGAGCTTTGACTACTATTTTTTTGTTAACTGTGGCTACCAACCCGAAATTGGAACCAATTAACATTTGCGGTTGAATAAATTGTGCTTCTCCTAAAGCGTCAGTAAGGGCTGCTGCTAGGAGTGGTTGCAGAATATTTTCCACGGGGTCATCTGGTAATATATAATCTGCTGGCAGTGCTGTCCAGTTTACGGTTGGTTCTGATTTAGTTGCCGGAGCAGGTGGTGTGTTTAGAAGCATTTTTAGTGTCTTATTCTATTACATGGAATAGGCTTTGTCTATTAATTATAAGGGATGATTTTTTATAGTAACCTAATAATTACTGATTCATTGGCTAATCAATTTATGTTTCAAGATATTATCCAGATTTATTTCCCTTTAAGTCTAGCAGGACTTTTTGGCTGGCTTTGGTGGAAACAAAAGAATAAGTATAAATCTCTTTCTTCAGTTCCTAGTCCACCTAAACATTGGTTATTAGGTAATATTCCTCAAATATTAGCAGCAGTTAAAGAAAAAAAGTATTTCCAATTATTATTTGATTGGAGTCAACAGTTCGGTTCGATCTATGTTTATTGGGCAAATTCTCCGGTTCTAATTCTCAGCGAACCTAAAGTAATTGAAAATACCATTATTAATGGGATGAAAGATGGCAGTTTAGTTAGAACTCAACGGACACAAAAAGCTTGGAATGATATAACTGGTAAAATTCTTTTGGGTCAGGATGGTACGGAATGGCAATGGCGACGTAAGGCTTGGAGTCCTGAATTTAGCAGCAGTGGTTTATCTAAATATATGGAGGTTATTAAAGTTGGGTGTTCACAAGTAGTTGAAACAGTCAAAGAAGCAAAATCTTCAGAAGTTGTGAAAGCTGACCCATTGTTTATTGAGTTGACTATGAGAGTTATTGCCTGTTTGATACTAGGTATTCCTGTAGATCGAAAAATTCCTAGCCCTGAAGGACCGCCTCTTGACATTAAAAAAGTATACGACGCTATGTCAGTTTTGGGCTATCGGTTCCTACGGGTAGCTACTGGTGAGAAAATGTGGCAGAAATATCTACCTCTTCCATCTTCTCGTAATTACTGGTCTGCTAGACGATATTTAGAGTCATTTCTAACTCCTCGTGTAGAATTAGCTCTACAACTAAGAGACGGTCAGCAAACAAATTCAGCACAAGTAAGTGATTTGTTCAAGGAATGTATGTTGGTAAAAATAGCTGCCAAAGAACCGAAATACAATCGGCAAACTCTAATGTCAGAAGCAATTGAACTATTACTGGCGGGTACTGATACAACAGCCCATACCTTATCTTTTGCAGTAGGGGAGTTGGCACTCAATCCCAGAGTTTTTCAGAAGGCACAGTCGATCGCAGATGAAGCCTGGCCTACTCACGGTGAGTTTGATGTAGAAGTTCTCAAAAAATTAAATTATATTCGAGCTATTGTCAAAGAAACTTTACGTCTTTATTCTGTAGCATCAGGCTCTAGTGACTTGCAAGCTACACGGGATACTATAATTGAGGGTATAACTGTTCCTCGCGGTACTCAGGTATCCTGGTCTATACTTGCTGCAGGCAGATATTCGGAAATATATCCTCAACCAGAAGAATTTTTACCAGAACGTTGGCTTGCAGAAAAAGGTAATAGTTCTCTACCTATGATTCAATTTGGCTCTGGTTATCATCGTTGTTTGGGTGAGCATTTGTCAATGTTGGAATCAACAATAATGCTGGCACAACTATTGCGCAATCTTAACTGGGAGTTAGTCAACGGTAGTTCATCTCTAGAAAATTTAGAGCAGAATCTTTTGATTTATCCTGCTGATGGAATGCCAGTGCGTTTTCACTTGAGATGAAGTTGATTTGCCTGGCGCAAAATCTGGAGTTGTTATTATTTCATATCAAATCCGTTTAATTGGACATAAAAAAATTCGGCATTGCTGATTTTGGGTATGATTTGTATTTTTTGGTAATTGCTGAACTATTGAATAACCAATATTTGGGATTGTTCAATATTTGATTTTCATACCTTGATTCAGCAACGCCAAAAATTCTTCAATCGTCATAACTACGTTTATCTTTGTAATTCTTTCTCCTCCTGACTCCTGACTCCTGACTCCTGACTCCTCCTAACTTCAGGATTCTATGGCTGTTTAACCGGATTTGATATCAGGACTTACGCATAATGATCATATCTAGTAGGGGCGATTCGTGAATCGCCCCTACAGATGCTTGATCATTGATTCTTCGTAAGTCCTGTACTTATAGAAACCAGGCAAATTTATATCTGCTCTATTTAGCAGCATCAGGCAAAACAAAACGCTTTTCTCCATTTTCACTGATTTCCACTTTTCCCCCAAGTTTGAGAATTTCTTTTTGAGCGCGTTCCTGTACTCTGGGGTCTCTTGTTTGATAATATACCCACAACCAAGCATTAAACTTGATTAATTTACTATCTGGGTTTTCCTTGAGAAATTCTGCTGTGTTTCTAAATAGAGAGGTGAACTCTTGGTATGATGTATTCTCAGCCCATTCTGCTGCCATTTCGTGAGAATGTATTGCCCCAGGAATATCACCAACCAATAATAACTGATCTATCCCTTTGAATCTCCATACCTGCCAAGCTTTGGGGTCAATTTCGGGAGAAAGAGCATCAGTACCACGGGTCATATATTCTACAGCAACTTTGGGTTTTCCTTCATATATAGATAGGGAGTTAGAAACGAATAAGTATATATCAACCCATCTAGGATCTAAGCCTGTGATAATATTAAAGTAATCTTCACTCAAGGAATAACCTGTTTCATTTCTAGCTGCATCATCGCCGAAATATTGGAGAAACTGAATAAATACCCAGTCTGCTATTAAGTTATCAAATCCAAAGGTGGGAGATACTTTCAATAACTTGAGTCTTAGAGCTTCTTTTTGTTCGGCTAATACTGCATCTTCTGAGTCTACAACTATCTTCTCTTTTAATGGTGAACCTTGGGGTGGCCAGAATACTTGTAAGCTGATGATACCTGCTAAAGCAGTGATGGGAATTGCTAGATTCATTAGTAAATCTAGCCAATTTTGATTTTTGGCTTTGGTTTTCACCATGTCTCAAATTTTCCTGTCAAGAAAACTAATTATCAAATTTGGTAAATCTTTTAACAATTATAATCAAAAGTTAAGTATTTTTACAATTATTGTTGCAGTTATTAATTTATCTAGCTACAATAATAGTTAGTTTTAGTAGTTCAATATTATCGGTAATTAATTATTAATTTTATCCCTCAGTCTTTAGAGACTGTTTGTCAAAGAAATATTAAATCCAGGCTGAGGTTTGGTTTTGCTTTCCGCAAAACTCTGCTTTTTATATCATGTCCGGATGATTAGGTATAAATAAAATATTTGGTTTGGAGAGGATATATTTTAATTTCTCCCCTACTCCGCTCCCCTACTATCTTAATTATAAGTGTTCAACCGGACATGGTATTAGGTCGCGCAGCGAAAACGGCTCGAAATGTTTGCGGAGCATTCCCTCAGGAAAAAGGCGGCAATAACTATCAATCCCAACCAAAATTTAACTTGACGCACCCCATCCACCGAACATTAAGCACTTTTGCCGTCTTAATCTTTACTTGACAAACACTCTCTTAAATTTGGCTGATCTTGAAACAATAGATAAAATAGATACAATTATCAATATATTTAGCCAATATCCTAGTATATTAGGCTCCCTTAAATAAACAAAAATTATCCTCATATCATAAACTAGAGGAAAAGTCAAGTTCCTAAATGTCCAACTACCTAAAAAACTCAATGAAATCATCCTCAAAACAATTGAATTTTATTCAAAAGATTTTATACAGTGGTGCTATAGCTACAACAGCAGCTTTATCTTTGTTAGCCCCTAGTTTTAGTAAGCCTGCTGAAGCCAATTTAGAAAATAGTCCAAAGGCAGTTTTGGATGAAGCATGGCAAATTGTTAATCGAGAGTATGTAGATGGTAGTTTTAATCAGACAGATTGGGAAGCTACTAGGAAAAGCTTATTAGATAAAAATTATACATCGAATGAACAAGCTTACGAGGCATTACGGGAAGCTCTAGACCAGCTAAAAGACCCTTATACTCGTTTCCTCGATCCAGAACAATTTAAAGCCTTGACTAATCAAACATCAGGGGAAATGTCTGGAGTGGGAATGCAACTAAAGCAGGAAGAACTGAGTAAGGCGATCGCAGTAGTGGATGTGGTGGACAATTCTCCAGCAATGAAGGGTGGTTTATTGCCAGGAGACCAAATTAAAGCAATTGACGGTAAATCTACTTCTGGTTTAAGTGTATCCGCAGCAGCTAAAATGATTCGAGGAGATGTGGGTACACAGGTTGTGCTGAGAATTTTACGTCCTGGAAAGCCAGAATTTAATGTGACTTTGACAAGAGCAAGAATTGAATTGCAAGCAGTTCGTTACGATCTGAAGCAAGAAGGAAATCAGCGTATTGGGTATATCCGTTTACAAGAATTTAGCGCTCATGCAGGAGAACAGATGCAGCGGGCACTCGAAGATTTGAATGCTCAAAATGCTGATGGTTATGTTTTAGATTTGCGTGGCAACCCAGGGGGTTTGTTGCGTATAAGTATAGATATTGCTCGGATGTGGATGGATAAAGGTGCTATTGTTAGTACAGTTAACCGAGCTGGAGACCGAGAAGAAGTGCGGGCAAACCGTTCAGCTTTGACTGATAAACCAACAGTGGTTTTGGTAGATGGTGACTCCGCGAGTGCTAGTGAAATTTTAGCAGGCGCTCTTAAAGATAATGGTCGTGCTGTAGTTATGGGAGACCAAACTTTTGGTAAAGCTTTGGTACAGTCGGTACATTCTTTATCGGATGGCTCAGGTTTAGCAGTAACTATTGCTCACTACTATACTCCAAAAGGAACTGATATTAGCAAAAAAGGTGTTACTCCTGATGTAACTATAAATTTAACAGATTCTCAAAAAAAGCGCTTATACCGACAACCAGAAGCGATCGCTACAATATCAGACCCTTATTATGCTCAAGCAGTTAATCTTTTGCAAAATCAAGTCTTGTTACGTCCGTTAGTATTACGGGAAGCAGAAAATTCAAAGTAAGAGTTTGGCTGTAATTTTAGGTTGCGTAGGGCGATCGCCGATCCAATTTCAACTTTTACGCAACTGCAAAACCAAATGAACTAATTCTGGTAAAATTAACTTTTCTACAGCTAGCTTAACTGCATTAGTAGAACCTGGAAGTGAAAATATTAATTTACCTTGATAAGTACCAGCAACAGCACGAGAAGCGATCGCCCTAGAACCAATTTCTTGATAACTCAACCAACGAAATATTTCTCCAAAACCAGGTAAAGTTTTTTCTAATAAATTTTCAATAGCATCATAAGTAGTATCTCTGGGAGCTATTCCTGTTCCGCCATTAAAAATTAGAGCGTCTATATCCTGGCGCTGAGATAGAGATTCCATTTGTGTAACGACTGCTGATTTTTCATCTTTAATAATTTGATATACTGTTATGAAATGACCTGCACTTCTGAGAATTTCCTGGAGTAAATTACCACTTTTATCTGTTTCTTGGGTGCGGGTATCACTAACCGTAATCACAGCACAACTGAGAGAGATGTTTTCGCGAGTAGGATGGGGAGTTATTTGATTCATGTTTTTCTGCTCATCGTAAAATTTCGGTAAGTGGGAAACCACCGTCTTTTAAGCGGTGGATGGAAACGACTCGACGGATTTTAATCCGTAGTCAAAAAAATGTGTTATAATTAACTAATAACTTAAAAAGTAGACTCAATGGTATGCATGGCCGGAGAGAGTAGTGGCAATTGGCACCGTAAGCGTGGACTGAGTAGTGTATATGTACTACGGTACGGTACTGGCAATGTGGTTGTTTTGCCTAACGGCAATACTTCGTAAACGAGCAATGTGGAAATCGTGGTTTTAACCCGATTTACAGCTCCTAGTCACGAATCCACGCGACTTTAGTCCGTGGAGTGTCAAGGAAGATGCACTTTATATCATGTCTGGTTGAACAGTGATAAATAAATAACTGGGGAGGAGTCAGGAGTCAGTAGGGGCGATTCGCGAATCACCCGTACAGGAGTCAGAATAAAAGAAGGAAGAAGAAGAAAGTTTTTTTATAACTAATTATCCCGACATTATATTATACCAAATCTGATGAAAGTAAATAGATATTCAAGAAATTCAAAATCTTTGCCTGATAAGGATTGAGATATTTAGGCAACTACTTTAATAATAACCAGACTGGGTATTACTTAATCGTTCTGATTTTTCAGACAGTATGTCTGTTTATGTAGGTGGGATAAAAATTAGGTAGTCCTGCATAGTAATGGTGAAGATATTCCCCACACTTCCCACACTTCCCACACTTCCCACACTCCCCACACTTCCCAAACTCTGTCTACCATTAGTATGCACCACCACCAAAAATTATTGTTCGGATTTTTTGCGGATACCTGCTAAAGCTACACCAATTAAACTTAAGCTAACAATACTACCAGGTTCTGGTACACGTCTGCTTTCATCTGACCCGTCACCGGGTATACCTCCACCTCCAACAACATCAGCAGGAAATGTTACTGCCATAGCCATACCATCATTGATGCACTCGTGTAAAAGGGTGATTAAAGCATCACCTGTAGGCAACTTACTTGCATCAAACTTAAATCCAAAGGTTTTGGCTTTTGAATAAATTGCTGGATCGTTAGTACCGAAGTCCAAAGCTTTTATTTCTTCTAGTTCAGCTCCGCTCAGTAAGGAAAATCCATCATTAG
>JBFRWR010000110.1:0-5201 GCA_051439685.1 Trichodesmium sp. | reverse complement strand
GGGGATATTTGGTAAGAAATCCGACTGAAAGTGAAGCTAGACTGCCTAATTGGAAAACTTTAGACGAAAAATTAGAGATTTTTAAACAACAAGTTATTCAGGCTATTCAGGAAGCATTTGCTGGAGTAAAACTAGAGGATGGAATTACTTTAATTGAAGCTCGGATGATTGATGATTATATGTTTGATTGTTCTCTAAAAAAAGAAGATAAGTACGAGCGACGGCAACAACAAATTTACCATAATATTCTAGCTAAGAAAGGAGGAGTATATATTTCCCAAGATTTAGTTAAAAATTTATCTGTTGAAGAATTATTACCCAATAATTCGCAGGATACTAATGATAAGTTAATTGAAAATTTATCTGATATTTTAAGCTTTTTAGATGAAAAAGGCTATCGTTTCTATCTACCTGCTTATATTTTATGGACAATCAATAATTATGAGACATCCAATAGCACTTCTATTGACTCTACAATGTTTTCTTTAATTCCATCCTCTTTTAATCTATCTCGTAGAGAATTTTTTACCAGGAAACAATCAGAAGCCATTTGTAAATTTTTACGTTTTATGAGTATTGATGATAATTACGGTATATATAATACTTTTGAATCATTAGAATATTGGGGGCAATTTTGTCAACCTTTAGATGATCAAGTTGAATAAGTTATTAAGTAGGAATTTACTAAGAGAAATAAACAGGATATGAAGAGGAAATGTAGTAATCAATTTTATATTGTCATAAGTTTTAAAACCAGTGGTCATTTTTCCAATGTTCCTTTATTTAATCTAGGACTTACGCAAAACAAGGCAATTCTGTCATTGCCTTAGCGCAGCTTTGCGATAGCAAGCCACAGCGACGCAATCTCAAACGCCCAAAAATCGTTCCTAATGCGTAAGTCTTGTAATCCTTATTAATAGATAAAAAATATGAATCGGCGTAAACGTGAAATATTGCAACAATATCAACAAGGTGAACGAAATTTCCAAAGAGCTAATCTTAGAGGTTTGTCTTTTAAGGGAAAAGATTTGTCTGATGCTGATTTTAGTAAGGCTGATATTCGGGGTACTAATTTTAGTGGGGCAAATCTAACAAGGGCTAAGTTTTGTGGAGCTAAGGCAGGGTTACAGAAACGTTGGGTGGTAGTTTTGCTTGTTGGTGTTTTTATTCTGGCAGGGATTTCAGGGTTTTTTTCTATTTTTACTGGATACATTATAAGACTAATATTTGATAGCTTCAGTTTTGATAGTCTTGTTTTAGAAAGTCAAATTTCTGGCTGGTTTTACTTGATTTTAGTTATTGTTTTCTGGATAATGGTTATTTATAAAGGAGTATTGGCCGGTTTTGTAGCGTTAACTATAATCTTAGCTATAGTCTTAGTTGGAGTTTTAGTAGTCGCCTTAGCCTTTACGTTAAGTTTCGTTACTGGTAAAGCCTTAGTCTTAACCGGAATTTTAGTCTTAACTGCAGTTTTAGCTATAGTTTTTGCCTTAACTGCAGTTTTAGCTATAGCTTTTGCCTTTGTTATAGCCGGAAATAAAGCTTTAGCCTTAATCGTAGTCTTTACCTTAATTTTCACTGTCTTTGGAGGCTTAACTGTAGAAGGAATAAAGGGGACTTTTAACATAAACTTCAACATCTCAAGCATAACTTTGACTCCAGACAAAGTTTTAGGATTAACTTTAGCCTTTATTTTGACTCTATCTGAAATACTGCTCACAGCTTACATCACTCGCCAAGGAATCAAAGGAGATAAAAAACTGGCTTTGCTTCGTAATCTAACTTTTGCTTTTGCTGCCACAGGTGGCACTTGCTTCCGAGAAGCTGACTTAACCGATGCTGACTTTACTAATGCTACTCTCAAAAGTACAGATTTTAGAGGAGCTAACATAACTCGTACTTGTTGGAAAAACACCATAAAACTAGACCACATACGACCAGGAAAAACCTATCTAAAAGATGCCAAAGTCAGAGAGTTAGTAAAAACAGGTCAAGGAGAAAACATCAACTTAGATCGCTTAAACTATCTTCAAGGAGTCAATCTCCAGGGAGCAAACCTAACTAATGCCAGTTTCATAGAAGCTAATCTCAACTCAGCTAACCTTCAAGATGCTAACCTTTCTCGTGCCAAATTAGTAGGAACATTTTTAGACCAAACTGACCTCACAGGCGCAACCTTAACCGGAGCTTTTCTTGAAGAATGGGGGATAACAACCACAACTAAACTAGAGGGTATCAAATGTGATTATGTTTATATGCGTCTGCCTCCAGAAAAGAGACCAGACTTTCTCAAACTTCCACCAGAAGAAAGTTTGGATGAGCGTCTGCGCCGAAAACCTGCTAACGAAGATAAAAATTTTGAAGAAGGAGAGTTTGCAGAATTTATCAAACCTTTAGTGAATACCTTAGACCTTTATCATAATCAAGGAGTAGACCCCCGAATAGCTGCATATTCATTTGAGAAACTACAAAAAGACCATCCAGAAGCAGAAATCAAAATGCGTTCTATGGAGGTTCGAGGCGAAAATAATGACAAACTATTGATTAGAGTTGACACTACACCTGAAGCTGACTATTCAGTATTAGATAAAGAATATTTTGATACTTATAATGAGTTGAAAGCAATTTCACCAGAACAACTTCGAGCAGTATTGGCACAGAGAGAAAAGAATATTGAATGGTACAAAGGTGTATTAAGTGCAACAGTTAATCGCCCTAGTGTTAATATAAGAAAGAGTAATCAAGGAGATATAAATATGCCAGAAAGTAGTGGAGATAAAATTTATATCAAAGAAAATTATGGTGTAGTGGGTAAAGAGGGAAAAATTCATGGAGCAGTTGGGAATAAAGGAGGAAATTATGGTGTAGTTGGTAGCCAAGGAGATATTAAAGATTCAAAAATTGCTGGTACAATTTACGAATCTCAGGAACAAAATTTAGCACAAGCAGCAAAAGATATTCAAGAATTATTAGAGCAACTTGATGAAACTTACCCGTCAGATACAACGACAGGCAAAATGAAAATTGCTACAGAAGTAATTACACAAATTGATAACAATTCAACTAAAGCAGAAAGAATCTTCAGTGCGATAAAAGCAGGTGGAGTTTCTGCCGTTGAACAATTACTAAATCATCCTGCTAGTAGCTTTGTTATTGCAGCGTTGGAAGATTGGCAAAAGACAAAATAAATTCAATAATTTGATTAGTTATTGTAATATAATATGCCGATAATAAACGATAAAAAAGTTTTTGTTTGTAGTTGGGCTTTAGCCCGAACTATAGATAGGGCTAAAGCCCAACTACGAACCTTAATTATAACTACTTAACCGGATATAATATAAGTCATTGCGACTGAAACGGAGTGGAAGGAAGCAATCTCCTACACCCTTGAGATTGCTATCCTGACGGACTGCTTCGCAAACGCTTCGCTCGCAATGACGGTTTTCATTCGGATTATATATAACATTATAAATTAAATAATTTGATTATTTATTATAAGTCATTGCGACTGGAACGGAGTGGAAGGAAGCAATCTCGCGCCACCCCTTAGATTCCTTCGCTTCGCTCGCAATGACTAATTTTCAGGTCAATTCTATATAATAATGTTAAAATAATCTTTTACTCAAAATAACAATGACAACAACTAAAACAAAACAAACAAATTGGGATGCCCTAGCATCAGAACTAACAAATATTGAAATTATTACTGAGCCAAATCAAGTTATCAAACTCTCTTTAGACTATTATCATTTCAGCCCTGTTTTAGAATCCAAACTGAAAGATAAAGCAGCTCATTTAATTGTTCGTCCTACCAACGAATCCGAAGTTTTACAAATAGCTAAAACTTGCGTTAAATATCAAGCACCTTTAACAATTAGAGGTGCCGGAACTGGTAATTATGGGCAATGTATTCCTTTAGAAGGAGGGGTAGTTCTCGACACTACAAAAATGAATAATATTAATTGGATTAAACCTGGTTTATCTTGCGTCGAACCAGGAGTAAAATTAATGGCTTTAGATAAAAAAACCAGAGAAATAGGTTGGGAAATCAGGATGTTTCCTTCAACTTATCGCATTGCTACAATTGGTGGATTTATTGGTGGTGGTAGTAGTGGAATAGGTTCAATTAATTATGGTGGATTGAGAGATAGAGGCAATGTTTCTGCTGTCCGAGTTGTTACTATGGAAGATGAACCAAGAGTTATAGAATTGCGAGGAGATGATGTACAAAAAGTTAATCATGCTTATGGAACAAATGGAATTATTACTCAATTAGAAATACCTTTAGCTCCTGTTTATCCTTGGGCAGAATTAATAGTAACTTTTGATGATTTTATGACCTGTGCAAAATTCGCTCAAGCATTGGGAGATAGTGATGGAATTGTCAAAAAGTTAATTACTATTTTTGCCGCTCCAATACCTAGTTTTTTTACTGGTTTAAAAAAATCAATTCCTTAAGGAAAACATTGTGCTTTTTTGATTATATCTGAATATAGTTTGGCATCTTTTCAGGATTTAGTTAAAGAATTTAAGGGTAAAATTTGTTATGAAAAAACTGCTGAAGAAGCAAGTAAAGGTACACCAATATATGAGTTTACTTGGAATCATACGACGCTACACGCTCGGAGTGTAGATACAAATTTGACTTATTTACAAAGTGGTTTTCCAAGTGATAAAAATCTTGAACTTGTAGAAAAAATGTATCGGCATTTTGGTGATGAAGTAATCATGCACTTAGAGTTTATGAAAATGGATGGTAAAACTACACCAGTCGGATTACAAATTGTTCGTTATAGTTCAGAAGAACGACTAAATGAAATTATTGAATATCACGAAGAAAATGGGGTAAATATTTTTAATCCTCATACCTATATATTGGAAGATGGGGGAATGAAAACTACAGATTTTGAACAGTTAGAATTTAAGCAAAAAGTAGATCCTTATGGTTTATTAAATCCGGGAAAAATGAAAGCTTGGTTGGATAATTAGTAATTGATAATGGATAATTGATAATTAAAGAATGTATAGCAATGTACGCTGGCATATTTACACATTATTTTTTGTACACCTTTTCCCTTACTGAACTTTGATCTGGAAATTGTAAATACCTGAGCGCTCATTGCTATATCACAATCTGTGTATAGGTTATGACAAATCAAAAAGTAGATCAAAAAACTCAAACTCTCACCTGTTCCCTGTTC
>JBFRWR010000109.1:0-12588 GCA_051439685.1 Trichodesmium sp. | reverse complement strand
CGCCTTGAAGCCTCCCCTTGGATAGGGGAAAAAAAGTGCTCTTGAATTTCCCGATATTCAATTCCGTAACGGTTAAAACCATCTTGTAATTATCAATTATCCATTATCAATTATCAATTAATGAACTCTAGCTGTTTGTGCAGTATTCCGTAGGAAAGCAAGAGGCTTCATATAAGGAATAGCCTCTTTTTTTATCCCTTTAAAAAGGGAGGCTTTAGACCACAATTTTTTGGTAATAAGAAAGAAGAAATCAAGATAACTATTTTTCACTTAAAAATCTAGGGAATATCTGTACCTTTCTGCCTCTGGTATTTACCATATTTTAAGCTTTTGAAGTCTTACATCTTTTAGATTTTAGTGACTCTAAGCTCTCTTAAAACTTGTTTTATAAACAGTCTATAAAACCATAAATACATAGGAATTAATGCTGCCAGTGAGGTACACATTAGACATATCCGCAAAATAAATAAACCTCTTAGTTATATCAGCTAAAGAAAGAAAAATTTTCAATGAAAAATCTTTTTGCTTGCCTTTTTCGTCACAATATCTGACCTATTCCCTATTCCCTGTTCCCTACTCCTGAAAAAATCTATATCTTTTTCGGAGAAATCTATTTAGTAGACACCCATGCTACCTAAAATTATATTCATTAAGTAGAAAAATTGTCTAAATATTCATTTCCTTTAGCCTAACTACAAACCAAATTTTTATTTATGAATAAACCGCAAAATAAACCATATAAATATATAATTTTCAGCTTAATAATTTGTTTGATAATTACAGTTATTAGCAATATATTTATTAGATTATCAACTCAAGCAAATATTCCTAAAATTACTTTTGTAGGAGAGGTTAATTTTCCCACAGGTTTAAAATTTCAAAATACAGAGGTAGGCGGAATTTCTGCGATAACCTACAATCCCGAAAAACAAATTTATTATGCAATTTCTGATGACCGTAGTAGTAAAGCACCAGCTAGATTTTACACTCTAAAAATTGACATAGACTCAGATAAGATTTCAGAAGAAACAGTCAAATTTTTAGATGTCACAACTCTATTAAATAAAACAGGTAAAACTTTTCCAACCTCAACTATCGATCCAGAAGGAATTGCCTTTACAGGAGATAGTTTATTTATCTCTTCAGAAGGAGATAAGGAACTGCAAATACAACCATTTATTAGAGAATTTTGCCTAGCAGGTAAACAACTACAAAATTTACCAATTCCGAAAAAGTTTCAGATACAATCAAACAGTGGTATTAGAAATAATCTAGCTTTAGAAAGTTTAACTATTACCTCTGACAAAAAATATCTTTTTACTGCTACAGAAAATGCTTTAGTTCAAGATGGTATGAAAGCAAATATTAGTAGTGGTAGCCCTTGTCGAATTTTACAATATAATTTAACAACAGGTCAGCCAGAAAAAGAATTTTTATATATCACAGAACCTATTACTTCTACATCCAATAATTCGGGTGGTTTTCAAACTAATGGCTTAGTCGAATTATTAGCATTAGATGATACTCATCTTTTAAGTTTAGAACGATCTTTTTCTCTAGAAACTGGGAATACAATTAAACTTTTCCAAATTGATTTGTCAGATGCAGATAATATTCAAGAAATTAATAGTTTGAACGGTCAATTTACTAATATTTCTGCTGTCTCAAAAGAATTATTATTAGATTTGAGTAATTTAGAATTAACCTCAGACAATATTGAAGGAATGACATTTGGGCCAAAACAGACAGATGGTCAGCGATCGCTTATCCTAGTCAGCGATAATAATTTCAATCCCCTGCAATTAACTCAGATTCTCATCTTTAAGACTAACTTCTAGATATAGGTTTATCTCAGCCTCCTGAAATACATTTCTCTTTTTTAGGAATTATTATAGAATCGGGATAATTAGTATAGCTAAGTCATTGCGACTCGAACGGAGTGGAAGGAAGGAATCTCCGCGCACCTCTGAGATTCCTTCCTATCGTCGCAATGACGACTGTTAAACCGGATTCTATATTAGGGAAAGACACTAGATATAGTAGAAAAGAACTATAGCACTATTGTATATATAGTGTTTTTTCCCCGAAAAATTCCTAATTACTGTTTTGTGTGTTTGTTGTCTACTACCTTTTCACTGAAACCTATATTGGGAATTACGACAATTTTCCACTACTACTTAATCGTTAATATTCTTTCCTATTTTTTATAGGGTAAAATTTAAAAATTAAAATTCAAAAAAAAAATTAACGAATGTCTGAGATAACCCTAAAGCCTTGAAAAGTTTGCCAAGTATAGGTTTAAGCCATAAAAAATATTTAGGAGAAAAAAAAATTGAGAAACCCTTGACAGATAGAATTAAAACGTGCATAATTATATATGGCTCAAAAAACAAGGGACTGTAGTTCAACTGGTTAGAGCACCGCCCTGTCACGGCGGAAGTTGCGGGTTCGAGCCCCGTCAGTCCCGTAAATATTAACTAAATACTCAATATATTAACATTAAACAGAAGAGTAAAAGTAACTTCTATTTGATGAAATTATCATTTTTGTGATACAAGTGAAGAAATTAAATAAGTAATCATAAATCAATAGTCAGCTTTTTCAAAGGGGATTTAAACCCATTTGAAAAGATGAGCGGCTTTGAGAAGTCGGGGATTTTTACCCAAAATATTCTTGAAGGAAACCCCTGATAACTAATAGCTAGTTAAGACAAAATCAGAGTTAGATAATTTTCTACCACTCTGATAAAATATATGTTTTATAGCACTACGCATTAAGCTTAGGACATTCCTAAATCCTGGAACCCTTTAATCGTATACTATTTCCTGTTTCCTATTCCCTGTTCCCTGGCGCGTAGCGCTATATCAGATTTAAGCAGAAGTAGAATAAAATTTAAAAACGAAAAACTAATAGAAATAATTGATATGAGTTGTAGAGTTCGTCTGGCCCCAAGTCCCACAGGAAACTTACATATAGGTACAGCCAGAACAGCTGTATTTAATTGGTTATATGCAAGGAAACAGAAAGGAAAATTTATCCTGAGAATAGAAGATACAGATACAGAGCGATCGCGTCCAGAATATACAGAAAATATTATGGAGGGACTAACCTGGTTAGGGTTAGACTGGGATGAGGGACCATCTTATCAGTCCCAACGTTTAGAACTATATCAAAAAGCTACTCAAAAATTACTAGATAAAGGATTAGCCTATCGGTGCTATTGTACAGAAGCAGAACTAGAGGAAATGCGGGAAGCTCAGAAAGCAAGAAAAGAAGCTCCTCGTTATGACAACCGTCACCGCAACCTGACACCACAACAACAAGCTGCTTTTGAAAAGGAAGGAAGACAAGCGGTAATTCGATTCAAAATAGACGATGACCGGGTAATTACCTGGAATGATATGGTTAGGGGAAAAGTAACCTGGAAAGGAAGTGACTTAGGTGGAGATATGGTCATTTCTCGTGCTGCGAGTGGGGGAAAAGTAGGACAACCACTATACAATATGGCAGTAGTAATAGATGATATGGACATGGAAATTACCCATGTGATTCGGGGAGAAGACCATATTGCTAATACTGCTAAACAAATATTACTGTATGAAGCCCTAGAAGGGAAAATACCAGAATTTTCCCATACACCCCTAATTTTAAATAAAGAAGGACGGAAACTGTCAAAACGAGATGGAGTAACTTCCATTTCTGATTTTAAAGAATTAGGTTTCACTTCAGAAGCACTAGCAAATTATATGTGTCTCCTGGGATGGACACCTGCAGACTCAACTCAAGAAATATTTACCCTACCAGAAGCAGCGGAAAAGTTTGGTTTTGATAGGGTGAATAAAGCAGGAGCAAAGTTTGACTGGGATAAATTAGATTGGATCAATAGTCAATATCTACATAGTCTACCAGTAGAACAACTGACAGATAAATTAATTCCCATCTGGCAAAAAGCAGGATATAAATTAGACCCCACAGGCGATCGCTCCTGGTTAGAACAACTAGCAGCATTAATTGGACCTAGTTTGACTCGTCTCACAGATGCAGTAGAAATGAGTAAGTTATTTTTTGCTCCTACTGTAGAAATGGACGAAGAAGCAAAAACACAGATGCAAAAAGAAGATTGTGTCCAATCTATTAACTCTATTATAGAAATGATAGATGCTGATGCACCCCTGCGAGTGGGTGATGCACAACAAATGATTAAAAAGGTGACTCAAAAGATTAAAGTTAAAAAAGGTATTGTGATGCGTTCTCTCAGAGCATCTTTAACAGGTGCAATGCAAGGACCTGATTTAATTCAATCTTGGTTATTATTGCATCAAAGAGGTTTTGATGTAGTCAGGTTTAAACAAGCAGTTGGTCAGGAAATTAAGGGAACTGAAAAAACAGGAACTACTGCTGAAGAGACTAAAGCTTCTGTTGTGGTAGAAAAAGCAACCCCAGGATTACCAAAAACAAGGATTTCAAGTAAGATAAATATTGAATCATCACCTTTTGCACCAAAAGCCAAATCTCAAACAACAGCATCATCTGAAGAAAAGCAGGTAGCACCACAAAAAGAGGTACAATCCAAGGAAACAGCAGCACCAACAACTCCTGTTGCAACTGGGAAAAAACCAGAGGCAACCTCAACTCCTGTAACTCCAGCAAAGGAAACAGCAGCACCAACAACTCCTGTTGCAACTGGGAAAAAACCAGAAGCAACCTCAACTCCTGTAACTCCAGCAAAGGAAACAGCAAAAGTAACACCAACAACTCCTGTAACTCCAGCGAAGGAAACAGCAGCACCAACAACTCCTGTAACTCCAGCAAAGGAAACAGCAGCGCCAACAACTCCTGCTGCAACTGGGAAAAAACCAGAAGCAATCTCAACTCCTGCTGTTTCAGCTCAAACAGGAGAAACGACTCCAGCAAAGCAAACAGCAAAAGTAACACCAACAACTCCTGTAACTCCAGCGAAGGAAACAGCAGCACCAACAACTCCTGTTGCAACTGGGAAAAAACCAGAAGCAACAACTCCTGTAACTCCAGTCAAGGAAACAACAGTACCAACAACTCCTGTTGCAACTGGGAAAAAACCAGAAGCAACCTCAACTCCTGTAACTCCAGCAAAGGAAACAACAGTACCAACAACTCCTGTTGCAACTGGGAAAAAACCAGAAGCAACCTCAACTCCTGTAACTCCAGCAAAGGAAACAGCAGCACCAACAACTCCTGCTGCAACTGGGAAAAAACCAGAAGCAACAACTCCTGTAACTCCAGCAAAGGAAACAGCAGCACCAACAACTCCTGCTGCAACTGGGAAAAAACCAGAAGCAACCTCAACTCCTGTAACTCCAGCAAAGGAAACAGCAGCACCAACAACTCCTACTGCAACCTCAACTGGGACTACTAAACCAGAAAGCATAAAACAAGAAGTTACCGCTCAGGTTGAAACTCCTATTTTAGAAGACCAAAAACCTGAAGATGTAACAACAAATCAAACAATTGATATCGATCAAATCAAGAAAATAAAAGAACAACTACTCAATATCTTTTCTAAGTTTCCTGACTACATTACCCAATTCTATCAAGAATATCAAAGTCAGTTAAAAGGAGTTGGTTTAATAACTTCAACAATATTAGCTCTCCTGTTCATTAGCAGCTTCCTTAAAGCTTTAGAAAAAATTTCAGTTTTATCAACAAGCTTTGAATTAATTGGGATGCTATATGCAGTTTGGTTTGTTTACCGTTATTTGCTACGGAAATCAAATCGCCAGGAATTGTTAGATAAAATTCAGAACATCAAATCAGAAATAATTGGTAAGTAATATAGCGCTACGCGCTAGGGAATAGGGAATAGGGAATAGGGAATAGTAGACTTTTAAAGGATTCCAGGATTTCTAACTGTCCTAACCCTATTGGCGTAGTCCTATTTTCAATGTAACTTTCACATAGTTAACAAGAAATAGGGGGATTAAATATCAAAGTAAAACATAAAAATTATTTACTGATATTCCCCTAATTTTTTTTATTTATGATATGAAAATACCACTCTAAATGAATACAAACAAATTCAAAAAAACCATATTATTTTTAGGAGTATTGTTTTCATTCAGTGGGATACAGAAAATTAACCCTGTTTTATCCCAAGATTTACAATTGACACCTATATTTGAAGATGTCAATTTATATCCAAAATCTCCCCAAAAACAATTGACTATTAGAGGTTTAAGTGGAGGACCAGTCTCTGCGAAAGAAACAGCAGGGAGAGAAAATACCATTACAGGACCCTGTATAGGTTTTATCGATCGGGAACCAGATCATAGATTAGTTTTAAATGGCTTTTTTAACTTCCTCAAACTTGAGATTAAAAGTAGTGAGGATACAACATTAATCATTAGAGGTCCTGGAGGTAGTTGGTGTAATGATGATTTTGAAGGAAAAAATCCGGGAATTTCAGGTCAATGGTTTTCGGGTACTTATGATATTTGGGTAGGTTCTTACCAAAGAAATAAATATTATCCCTATATCATTAAAATTACTCAAGAATAGAGTTAGGTAGAATGGTTGCTGTTGGTAAATTATAATAATTAGTTAGCATCGGTTGTGGTTTCGGTACTTTCTGATGTGTTGATACTGGTGCTACAGAATTATAATTATTATTTAACATCGGTTGTGGTTTCGGTACTTTCTGATGTGTTGATACTGGTGCTACAGGATAATTATGAGTTAGCATCGGTTGTGGTTTCGGTATTGGTACTACCGAATTATAATTATTTAGCATAGGTTGGGGTTTCGGTACTGGTGCTACAGAATTATAATTATGAGTTAGCATCGGTTGTGGTTTCGGGACTGGTGCTACCGAATTATAATTATTTAGCATCGGTTGTGGTTTCGGTACTGGTGCTACAGAATTATAATTATGAGTTAGCATCGGTTGTGGTTTCGGTACTGGTGCTACAGAATTATAATTATTATTTAACATCGGTTGTGGTTTTGGTACTGGTGCTACAGAATTATAATTAGTTAGCATAGGTTGTGGTTTCGGTACTGGTGCTACCGAATTATTAACAGCTTTAACCCCTAATTTATTAGCATTATTACTATTGTTGATTTTCGATTCATTATAAATATTTATTCCTTGATTTTGATTGTTAGTTTTAACAGAAGAAAAAGAATCTTTAAACTGGGAATTTTGAGAATTATTAATCTGTTGATTGTGAGATATAACAAACGGATGAATAGGTTTGAAATCAGAGTTTTGTTCATTGACATTATATTTTTTTTGTGCTATTTGATAAGTATGCTCCATAGATGTATTGATTAGAGATAAATCATTTCCGTAATTAGTTGCAGCCCAACTTACTTTGGGCTGAACTAATGTCCCGACTGTGTATATGCTAGCAATTAAAGGAACTGCTCCTAATAAAGGCTTAAATCTGGAAAGGACTGATTTGAGAAAAATTGTCATAGTACCTAAAAACCTTATAATTTTGGGCAAAGGTGATTATACTAAAAGTTATTAATCTCTAGTATAACAGCTTCAATATATAGTAATATATAATAGTAACTGAATCTAAAATTAATTTTTGTAATTCTGTAGCTGAAGAATGTCTATCAGCATCATCAACACTTGAGTTAGTAAATTAGATTTGTTCAATAAGTCAGTCAAAATCCCAAAATTACTTGTACAATAGAAAAATTAATTAATTAATTATTTATTTATGTATAGATATTAATTATTTGGCAAGACTTAAATTAATTGAAATTAACTATACTAACTTAGTATTGAGGGCAAAATTATATTGAAATAGATTATATGTTTCCTGCAATTAATGAATGTATTTGGGTGTTAGATCAAACAGGATATTTTTTAGAAGGTATCCCAGTCAATAGAGAAATATACTTTTCACAGGAGAATCTCCTGAAAGTTAAGATAGATAAAATCCTGAAAAACAGTCAAAAAAATACTTTAAGTAATCAGATTCAAACTTGTTTGCAAACTAATCATCAGGTTGAAATAGAACAAGACGTTCAAATTGGAGAGAAACAGGTAAATTTTAAAGCCAGTATTTATCCAATTGATCGAGAAAAAGTTATATTAATTCCCCATAACATTCAACTTATTAACTCTAAAAATAAATTACAAGAATCAGAACACTTAGTTACAGATACAGAAGAACAATTACAAACACTTTTAGATGCAATACCAGGATTAGTTTCTTGGATTACTTCAGATTTAATTTATCTAGGAGTTAATAGACATTTAGCGAAAATATATAATCTAGCTCCAGAAGAATTTATTGGTAAAAATATCGGATTTCTCAGTGGAGATGATACAGAATTTACAAGATTTGTGCGCAATTTTTTTGCCAGTAATAGCAATGTTACGGTTTATGAAATGAGTTCTGCGGTAGGTCAATATCTGATAGTTGGGCAAAAATATAATCAAGGTCAAGCTGCTTGTACCGTTGGCATTGATATTACTGAATTGCGACAAACAGAAACAGCACTAGCACTAACTGGGAAAGCAGTCGAAAGTAGTAGTGAAGCAATTAGTATGAGTGATGCTAGTGGAAATCATATCTTGCAAAATCCAGCATTTACTCAACTTTTTGATTATAGAAATGTAGCCGAACTAAATGCTGTTGGGGGGTTACTAGGTTTAATCGTAGATAAAAGAGTAGCTCAACAAATATCTGATAGGATGATGAGTGGAAATTCTTGGAAGGGTGAAGTTAGCTGTCGCAGTCGTGGAGGCAAAATCATTCAAATTTTGATGCGGATAGATGTCATCAGAGATACAACAGATAAAATTACTGGGTTTGTTGCTGTCAGCACAAATATTACAGAACGCAAACAAGCTGAAAAACAACTCCAAGAGAATGAAAAAAGATTCAGAGCGTTAATCGAAAATAGCACAGATATTATCCAAATTTTAGATAGTAATTATATTTTTACATATATTAGCCCCTCCCAAAAAAGAATCTTAGGTTACACTTCAGAAGAATTAATTGGCAAATCTATATTAGAGTTAATTCATCCCAATGATCGCTGGTGGATCGAACAAATAATAGAAGCAGTAAAGCAATACCCGAAAACACGCCGGGGGTTAGACGAATATCAAATCCATCATAAAAACGGTAGTTGGTGTGTATTTGAAGCAGTAGTAATGAATTTACTTGATGATCAATCAATTCAGGGAATTGTGATCAACTGCCATGATGTAACAGAAAAAAAATCTGTAGAGGAAAAACTGCTCCGTCAATCTTTATATGACAGTCTGACTGACTTGCCGAATAGAGCTTTATTAATGGATAAACTACAACAAAAATTAGTACAGCAGCAGATAAATAATTCTTTATTTGCTGTAGTTGCGATTAATTTAGATAGATTTAAGATAATTAATGAAAGTTACGGTCATTCTATAGGAGACTTACTTTTAATTGAAATTTCTCAAAGAATAAAAACTTGTTTAAAGCGGGGAGATACTGTAGCAAAAATGGGGAGTGATGAGTTTGTTGTTATCCTAGAAAAAATTCATGGTCAAGAAGATGCTTTGGGTTTAGCAACTCTAATCCAAACAGCGATCGCTCAATCTATAGAATTAGATAATCACAAACTGTTTATTACTGCAAGTATCGGTATTGTCATCAATTCAACTGATTATCAATGGGCAGGAGATTTACTGCGAGATGCTAATATTGCTATGGATCAAGCTAAAAAGCAAAATCAAGGGAGTTGCTTGGTATTTGACAGTTCCATGCACAGCTATATTACAGAAATGATGCAGTTAGAACGTGACTTACGTCAAGCTGTGGATATGTTAGAAGATTTTGTTAGTCCAGTTGCCAATAGTTTTTTACTCAACTATC
Source organism: Trichodesmium sp. (assembly GCA_051439685.1). Taxonomy (GTDB): domain Bacteria; phylum Cyanobacteriota; class Cyanobacteriia; order Cyanobacteriales; family Microcoleaceae; genus Trichodesmium. Next base: position 2,731 of record JBFRWR010000109.1, on the reverse strand, counting down.
AACCAATTATATCTTTATCTACAGGTAAATTAATCGGATTTGAAGCTTTAATCCGTTGGCAACATCCAGAACGTGGTCTAGTTTCTCCAGTTAAGTTTATCCCCATTGCAGAAGAAACAGGTTTAATTATTCCTCTTGGTCAGTGGGTATTTTGGGAAGCTTGTCGTCAACTCCAAGAATGGCAGAGAATTTACTCTCAACCAGAGTTAACCGTAGCTGTTAATATTTCTGGTAAACAGTTTTCTCAACATAGTTTAATTTTACAGATTCAACGTATCATAGAGAAGACAAAAATTAATCCCCAAGGATTAAAAATAGAGATTACAGAAAGTGTCGTTATGGATAATGCGGAGTCTGCAATTACTGTATTATCTCATTTGCAAGAGTTGGGAATGCAGTTAAGTGTTGATGATTTTGGCACAGGATATTCATCTCTAAGTTATTTACATCGTTTTCCGATTAATACTCTAAAAATAGATAAATCTTTTGTGACAAATATGGGAATTAATGGAGAAAATAGTGAGATTGTTGCAGCTATTGTGACATTAGCTCATAGTCTGGGATTAGATGTTGTAGCAGAAGGGATAGAAACAGAGGAACAGTTAGCTAAACTGAAGAGTTTAGGATGTGAATATGGTCAGGGATACTTCTTTTCTAAACCCGTAGATGTTGAAACTGCAACAGCTTTATTGGGTACTAATTTTTATTCTTAGGTTAGCAAATATTTTTAGATCAGTTTTCAAGTAGATAAACTACTAATGAGATTTTATTTTGATATAATCAAATAATTTTATTATACAAAAATTCCAGGATTTTCTAACTATTAAATTGTCATTGCGAGGGGGGTGGGAAAAGTAATGGTTTTAGTGAGTAACCATAAGTTCCCCCCCCGTGGCAATCTCTATAATGTCATTGCGAGGGGGGTTGGGAAAGCAATGGTTTTAGTAAGTACCTATAAGTTCCCCCCGTGGCAATCTCTAGCTAAAGAGATTGCTTCGACTAAGTTAATTGCTTTCCCAGAAGCTTAACTGTTTTACTCACCGTCTCGCAATGACAATATAGGATTTTCTAACTATTTAACTTCCTCCTGACACACTTTTAATTTCTCTTTTTAAATGGAGCGATCGCTCCATTTAAGAAACTATCAAATTCAAGTTCGTTTATCCATCTTCTTCGGGAGGCGACTCTTCTGAAGTATAAAATTCAGCTAAGATACTGCGAATTTCATTAGGACTAATATCTTCTTGCTCCGTTTTAGAGTAAATTGTTAATAGAAGTACGCTAGTTTCTGACTCAACTTGATAGATAAGTCGATAACCAGCACTTTTTCCTTTTTGAATGTTGCTATTTTTGACTCTTACTTTTAAGATGAAAAATTCTTCACCCATTCCGGTGAGGCGATGGCTGCGCCACGGGCTGTTGCCCTACGCCAAGAAAATTACCTTTTTGTATTTCTTCAATAACTGGTTGAGTATCTAACCGGATACGACGATATTTTTTGGAGAGTTTCCGCAAATTTCTTTTATATTCTGGTGTTAAGTCAATCTCAACTATAGGAGTATTATTCGACATCTATTCCCTCCCACATTTCAGAAAGGGGAATGCGTTGTCCAGATTTTGCTTCTTGCAATGCTCTTTTGAGACTAGCTTTTATTTCTGCAACGGGAGTATCGTCTGGATCGGGTTCATTTTCTGATGTTATTTCGGGAAAAAGTAGGATAACTCGCACTTTTCCTGGGGTTGAATTTTCAATGGGTTTATCTAGGAATAATTGCCCTTTTTCATCAAGAGTTCCTGTTGTTTCAATCGCTTTCATTTGTTTTTTTATGATAGTAGTTTTGATGAATTATATTATGTTCGGTTAAATAGTTATTTATAATTAAAGTTCGTAGTAGGGCTTTAGCCCGAACTATAGATAGGGCTAAAGCCCTACTACAAACAAAAACTTTATTATAAGTGATTATCCGAACATGATATTATATCATAAAAAATGAAGTATTTTCAACGAATGTAGGGGCGGGTTTAACCAAAAATATTGTAAACTAGCGATTTTTTCTCAAAACCCTTCCCTACTAATTATCAACAAATGATACAGTATATTTCGGACAAATGAGGTACAAGGTAAATGGTGAAAGTATGGTAGTGCGGGCATCTTGCCCGCGAGGGTGTACCTCATAACAACGGAAAGCGCTCTATAACTTCTGAATTTTCTAACTACATATCTAATCAAGAACGTTTTGAACCAGACGTAATTATCAATTATCAATTATCAATTATCAATTGTTCTGCATCTCTATCTATTTCCTCGGTATCTGGATTTAGATCAATATCTGGCTCCCATGTTTGAGCTTGCTTCAATAGAGTAATACCTAACTCCACTCTCTGATTTTCTCTTATTAATTTCCTTCCCATTCGTAACAGATTTGTTGCTGCATTTAAACTGAAATTAGAGTCAAGTTTTACTGCTTGTTGAAACTGAGAAACTGCTTCCTCAAGCTTTCCCTCTGCTGCTAATTTCTCACCTTTTAAAAAGAATGCTGTGGCTGAAGGCTCTATTTCACCGCAAAGATGTCTTTCTTTTTCTTCTAAGTTAGGGTTATTTTTCAGGTAGTCGCTCATCCACTTGCAAGCGTTGTCTATTAGCTCATCTCGGTTAAAATTCCACAGTTTGACTGTGCCATCCGTACTCCCTGAAGCAATCAATTTCCCATCGGGGCTAAATGCTACAGCT
>JBFRWR010000108.1:0-3133 GCA_051439685.1 Trichodesmium sp. | reverse complement strand
TACAAGTTGCTAATCCCCAGTTATAAGCATGACGAGCTACACCTGCGTGTTTGGCAAGTATGGTCTTCTGTTTATTATTAACTTTTAATTTGGTTTTGATTGATTGCATTTCAACTGGTAAGCCATGCAACAAAGCCGATAATAATCATAAGATGAATGAGTGTATGATAGCAAATAATCAGGATATTTTTAACATTTCTTAATATTTGTCTAATTTTGTCCAATTATTCAGCTTCAGTAGTTAGCCCTCTTAACCTGGAATCCTACTGGTATTGGGCGATTGTACACAAAAGGGACTAAACCAATCTTTGGTAGATTTATACAAAAACGACCGTTGGCATTTTTGACTATATTGGTATTTGATAACTGAGGATAACTGAAAGAATTATAGTAATGGCTGCCTTTGAATCTAGGTCTTCGTAACATCAATCTAATTATTGCGGTGTAAATCAGAGCTTCACTAATCTCAGGTAGCTCTTGATAGTCGATATCTCAACCTCGGTTCTGAACTAGCGATGCAGAACTTCTCTCTCCTACCCATCATCTGGGCAAGACTTCAAATTCTTTACTATTACACTTGACTATTTCCACTCGTGCTGAAATCAGGTTGGCGATACTGCTGACGCAATGCTGCGCGAACGCCATAGCAAATTTCGGTCTTCTATAATCAGAGTCAGCCCAAACTAATTCTACATCTGGAATATTTTCAGCCTTTTCCACGACTATAACTTTAGCCCCTAAGCGTTACAAGATTCCAAATGTGTTCTATATAATCAGTATTCAACCGGATTTGATATGAAACTTCCGCAAAAAAATCAGGAACTGCTTGGGAGCAGTTCCCCATTTATTATTTCCACTTAAAACTAAAATTTGCAAAGTATTCCCAAAAATTTGAGTGCATCAATAAATTTTATATTCCTAATTCTAATTTAAACCCTTCTCCAGATTTATCCCCGTCTAGAGTCTTTTCTTCTAGAGGTTTTTCTGATTTTGGCTGATCTGGGTTTACAGGAATAGAAACTCCTGGTATTACTTCTACTTTTTGCTGTTGACGACGCAGCTCATAAGGTTTAATTCCACCTGTAGGAGAATTAGTAGATTCAGGGTCATTGATGAATGTACGGTAGTTCTCATTAGTAATTGATCTACCTTCTACTGTTTTTAGAGAGTCTCCAGATAAAGTAGGTGTTCCCGTTTCAGTGCTATTTAATTGGGCCTTAGTAATAGAGGAAAAAGAGAGTAAGATTGCAGTTGTACCTAATATAGTTATGATTGTCTTCATTATGATTTTTCTCTGTATGTGTTGAGTTGATAATTTTATTATACTATATCAATGCTTAAAATTCCCAATCAAATAACCTCTACAAGTTATCAATACAGCTTATGTATAATTACTGAAACTACTTTAATATTTGTGCAAAAAATAGCACAAGTATTTATACTCATATTTGTTCTCTTGTATGATTTTATGGTGATTAAAGTATGTATCTGTAAGATAAATTAGTTACATCTTATTAAATTTCCTCAAAAATTAAATTAAACTTAAAATATTCAGTAAATACAATATTTGAAGTTGCAAGTTTAGTGTTTCCTATCCTTAATTGTTATTTCACAAATTGGCAAAATTGTTATAGGAAATAATTAGGGTTTTAAGTTAGTAGAAAAAATTATTTGTCAAGTTACTTATGAACTTATTGATAGTTTTATCAAACATAAATTTTACAGCAGTTTCTTAATTGATGAAGTACATATATTTATTTAGGGAGCGGGAAGTAAGGGAGATTAGGGAACAGGTAAAAATATTAATCGATTATTTATACCACATTAACCTGGAATTTGCTGTAAAAAAAATTGTAACTATCAGAGATGATATTTTAACAATTCTTTATTGTAAAAAACAGAAAAATGCGTAAAACAATATATCAGTAATTAATCTAGAAAATTCATTGAGGAACTGATACTAATTATACCAAATTTCACTAAATTATTTGCTAAGAATATTTTCTCTGATACTGTACCTCGATAACTACTCCTCAAAACTATTTGCTAGCGCTACCCATTCCCGTACACTTAAATCTTCTGCACGACATTGAGGGTTGATATTGAAGTTTTCTAATAATTCAGATAGGCGATCGCGTTCAATAACTCCTTTGAGATTATTTCTCAACATTTTCCGTTTACTAGCAAAGCCTAATTTAACTAACATTTCCATTTGTTTCGGATTATTTGCTTGGGGTTCTATTAATTGAGGGCGTAGTCGTATTACTGCTGAATCTACTTTTGGTGGCGGATAAAATGCTTTTGCAGGTACATCACAAATAAATTCACACTTGGCTAAATATTGAATTTTTACTGAGAGAGAACTATAAGCTTTCGAGTCTGGTGTAGCGCAAATTCTATCAGCCACTTCTTTTTGTAATAATAAAACGATTAAATCATAAGTATTCGCTACAGGTTGAGCAATTGTTCCTAATAGTTTTTCTAGGATTGGTCCGGTAATGTTATAGGGTATATTCGCTACAACTTTATGAGGATTTTGGAATCCAGGAAATTGTGCTAAATTTGATTCTAAATCTAGGGATAAAATATCTCCTTGTAATAAGAGAAAATTTTCGACTCCGCCAATTTTTTTGACTAATTTTTGACATAAATCTCTATCAATTTCGACTGCAACAACTGAAGCTACTAGAGGTAATAAACGATGAGTGAGGATACCTGTACCTGGGCCAATTTCTAGGAGGCGATCGCTGTCGGATAATTCAGCAGCTTGAACAATTTTATTTAGAGCTTTGTCACTCCTCAGCCAATGTTGAGCAAATCTTTTTCGAGGTTGAATAGTCATTTCAGTTATTAGTTATATGAAATCTGCACATTGAATAGTTAGTTTACCTGGTTTTTTTAGTACATTGAATGAATAGCTAAACCTGTGCATATTTACTATTGACGTGTTCTTGGAGCCATTTTTATGAGAATCCAGTTACACAAATTATACCAGCTAAACTTATTTTTAGAAAAAATAATTTATCAATCAAATCTCTCGTGTTTTTACTAACATCAACTTTCTAGCTATTAGCCACAAATTGTCTCTAGCAACTTTGACACTGATACTTCATTTTTTTGTGATGACAGGTAA
>JBFRWR010000107.1:0-2725 GCA_051439685.1 Trichodesmium sp. | reverse complement strand
TCCAGAGGCAATAGAAAGGGCAGATTCTATCTGGAAATTTGATGAAGAATTTATTATCAAAGGATTAGGATTTTCATCAGTAGAAGATTACTATAAAGCAACAAGTCCCCTATATTTTTTGCCTCATCTTCAGAAAAAAACATTGATTATTTATGCTGAAGATGACCCCCTATTTGACCCCACAATTGTCCCTGATTTAAAAGCTGCTTGTCAAAATAATTCTGCTATTGATTTGATTTTAACTCGTTACGGTGGTCATGTGGCTCATATTAGCAATAAATCATGTCAAAAGCTTGCTCAAGACCCTGATATTTGTTGGGCATGGAATCGAGTTTTTGAATGGATTAAACAACATGAAACAGCAAAATTAACGACTACAGTTACTGTTTAATTTTATCGTCAGGAATTAGGAATAATCCCTAATTTCTGAAATTTATTTTGTAGTCAATCTTTAGCGAATTAATACAGCATTATGTTTATTGTGAAACTCAAATTTTGGCAAAAAAATTTAATTTTGCAGCCTACCATTTATTTCCTTGTAGATTCAGAATAATACTAATAATATCATGTTCGGTTGAACAGTTACAAATCAACGGTAATAGGGAACAGGGAACAGGAAACAGGGAACAGAAAAAAGGTAAACAATAAGACGGAAGAGAAAGTTTTTTTATCACTAATTAAACGGACATGATATAACTATTATCAGCTTATTACTGAGGATTAATAATTCGGTAGTTGTAAAAACGATTCCTACAGCTTTTGAGCTGAACCAGCAGAACGGTCTCCAATGTAGCATCCAATAATTTCACAGGTGTCTAAATCCAGAGCTAACCAAACCCACTGTTTATTCCCTTGATGATCTACAAATGACCAGAATTTATCCATCTGTACCAAGTAGGAAAGAATGATCAAACTATCCCATCTTCCGAGTATTTTAGTGGGGATGCGCTTTGCAATCGCTCCTTTTCTAGTTTTTGATGCTTTAGACCAGAAAACCAGTCTTTGCTTCATTATTGGTTACTTTATTGCCGTACTTTCAGATATTTTTGATGGTATCATCGCTCGTCGGTTAAAGATTAGCACACCCCAACTGCGTCAAACAGATAGCTGGGCTGATATTAGTCTGTATTTCTGTGTGGCGATTAGCGCCTGGTTAGTATATCCCCAAGTAATTATCGATTTTCGAGTACCTTTATTATCTGCAATCGCTATTCAATTAACATTATTCGCAATTAGTCTGATCAAGTTCCAAAAATTCCCCAGTTTTCATACTTATACTGCTAAAATATGGGGATTAGCCTTACTTACAGCGACAGTGGGGTTATTTAGTTTTGGTTATACAAATACCCTTTGGCTTGCGATCGCGTTTTGTTGGCTTAATAGTTTAGAAGAAATTGCTATGACACTGCTGTTACCAATTTGGAAATGTGATATTTTGAGTATTTTTCATGCAGTGAAGTTACGTCAAGTATTGATGTTACAGACAACCAGTCAGGAAGAAGTGTAACTCGGTGAGGTTAAAACAGCAATTCCGCAAAAATTTGAAAATTTTACTACTGCTAGCTCCAACTTTACTGTTTGTTTTTAGAGAGAACATCTTTGGGTAATTAAAATAGATTACTAACATCAAACTTTTAATTATAGCATAAAAAAACTCTGTAATGCAAGAATAATTTTAATGGAATAATATTAAATTTTTCTGTAAATTTAATTACAGCATTTTACCCAGATTCAGAATATAACCATCTTAAATTTTAATTAAACAGGTAGATTTCTTGTATCTCAGTAGAAAACTGCTGATACAAAATCCGACTTATAAACCCATTTATTAATATAGTTATAATTCCCTTATATTAAGCTACATAGCCTTTAAAAAAAGATATGTAATTACGATGCTTCCCATACCTAAGATTCTGAGTTTTTTTACATTTTTAGAATAAAAATAATGCAGTTGAGTATGACAAACAGTCAAATCTTTAAAAAAAATATGTCACCTTAAATACATAGATTTTTAATTTTCCTGGAAAAAAAAAGAATCGAGTATTTTTCTATGAAAATTGTGAGTATTGATACGGTTAAAAAGAGATATATTCTTTAAATTCGAGTAGAACGTTATGAGAAAAAGTTGATTAAAATATTTGTCTAAAGTAACTTGTAAAATTTAACTTTTTTTTCACGCATATCTATATCTACTTAAGGAGAAGACTATGTGGGAGTATCTACCACCTTTAAACGAACACAATTTACCATATCCAGATACAATACATCCCATCGTTGTCCACTTCGTTATTGCGATGGTATTATTTGCATTTGTATGTGACATTATTGGTTATTTTAGTCGTAATTTTCGTTTATATGAAGTAAGTTGGTGGAATATGTTTTTTGCCACCATTTCTATTTTTATTGCCATAATATTTGGTCAATTTGAAGCAGGTTTGGCACAACCTTATGAAGCAGTTCAACCAGTGCTAAATTTACATACATTAATTGGTTGGTCTCTCTCAGGGATAATTGCTGCTATCACCGGTTGGCGTTATGTGATTCGTTCTAACAATGCAGAAAAATTACCGACCCCATATCTGGGATTAGGATTTTTGCTAGTAGGGATAGTGTTCTTTCAAGTCTACCTGGGAGATAAACTGGTATGGGTTTATGGATTACACACAGTACCAGTAGTGGAAGCAATAAAGGAGGGAATTTTACAATGAACCCGGAATTAATAGAT
>JBFRWR010000106.1:0-11130 GCA_051439685.1 Trichodesmium sp. | reverse complement strand
ATCCGGTTATACAGTTATTGCACTGATTACTTCATGTTAAGACAAATGTTATATTGAATACGAATTGAAAAAATCATGCTATTCAAATCCTGTCTTTCTCCTCGTCACCGCGTCACCGCGTCACCGCCTCACCGTGTCTCCTGACTTGGTTCTCGATACGATAACTAATTACCCGGATTCTATATTAATGGGGAACCCGCCCCTACATTATCAACGTCAAAAAATTGTAGGGGCGGGTTTCACAGTTAAGTTAACGAGTTTTCACATTGAGTCAAATAAACCCGCCCCCAATGAAACAGCTCTGCCGTCCTATGGGCGGGTTTATTTCAATAATTAATAATTACCTCTTGTTAAAACCGAGAGATAGTACACAAGTACAGAAATCTTTCATTATTCATTAATTTCCAACCCGCCCCTACTATTGGTGTGTCAGTCTACTACTTCCCCATATTCCGCTTCATTCTTTCTAACTCCTCATCTGTTTCCCAACTTTTAAACTTCTCCTCTAATGGATCTAACGAATTACCAAAGTTATAAGAACTGGTTTGATTCCAGCCATCAGTTTCCCAACGTTTTTCATTTTTAGCAGTATAACGAGCAGCTTCAGCTTGAGCAGCTTTTACTCGTACTTCCTCACGACGTTGTTTAATCTGATAATAAAGTTCTTTTGCCTTTTGAATGCGTTGCTTACATCCCTGCATTTGCCCCCACTGTTGATTACCTTGCCGTAAAAAAGATGCTTCTCTTTCCTGAGCAGCTTGAGCTAAATCCATTCGATTAGCTGTTTGTGCTTTTTGCACTCGGTTATGCCAACGCTTAACTTCTTGTGCCGTTGAGAGAATATCTTGCTCTAATTTTTTCTCTTGTCGTTGCAGTTGAGCAATCAAGCGTAGGGTGTCTTCTTCTTGTTGACGTAATTGCTCTTCGATCGCCTGTAGTTCTAAATGAGGATTATTTTGCAAGAACTCTTCGAGTCTGTTTTCGAGAAATTGGCTAAAATCATCAAATAAACCCATAATTTCAGTTATCAGTTATCAGTTGTCAGGAAATAAAAAGAAAATTAAAAAAAATGGCGTTTCAGCAACGCCGAATTTTTGCCCAATAAGAGTCAGAAAGTTAAAACTGTTGCCCCACAAAAACAGACAGAACATCACCGTTACGACGAATAACGGCTTCCTGGTTGGAAACTTTCACTAGAGTCCAACCGCTACCGCCAATACTTTCCCCGACATATATCCGACGAGCTACACCGTCTATTTCAAATAAAGCAGCAGAACGTTCTCCTAACTCCAAGATACCTACTAAGGTATTCATAGGGGTTGGAACTTGACTTGTTCCTACTATTTCTGTTGTAGGTATTTCAGTCGGTGGTGGTGGTAATGATATTGGTTCTTCTGGTGCTTCTGTTTGAGATTCTGTTGCTGTTTCAGTTTGGGGTTCTGATTTTGCTTCTGGTTCTGGTTTTGTTTCTGGTTCTGGTTTTGCTTCTGGTTCCGGTTTAACAGCTACCTCTGGTGATGTTTGTGCTTGTTCTTCTACTTTTGTAGTTGCTGTTGCTGTTGCTTCCCCGTTGTCTTCACCGTTCTTAGCAGCTTCTGTGGAAGCATTAGAATCAGAGGCTGCTGATGGCTTTGGGGAAGATTGGGGAGTTGTTGTTTGTGCTACTGCCGTAGGTACAACAATTGGTGCTGGAGGCATAACTACCACCTTTGTTTCGGGAACCGTTACAGGTTCTTTTGCCACTTGTGCTTCCATCAGATCGATGAGTCGGTTGAGTGGTAAAATCAAACTACTGTTTGGAGACAGGTTAGCAGGTATCGGTACTGTGGGTAAATTGTTAGTAGATGGAGGAACTGGTATCCCAGGAATTTGTTGTTGTTTCTGACTAGCCTCTTGTTGCTCAATCATTTTTAGCGATCGCTCTATATAATCAGCAAATTTAGCATCTGCTGCTTCTCTCTGATTTAATGTTTCTGCTGACTCATCTGGTTTTTCTATATAACCTAAATAACCTAAAATTTTATCTAGTCCACCTCTATTTACCAACCATAACGAAACAGTCACAAATATAGATGCAAAAGCTGCCCCTAAAAGTAGTTTATCTAATGATTTATTTTCTTTTTTCTCTTGTTCTGCTTTAGCTAATTTTTCTTTTTCTTCTTTGTCAGGATCTTGCAGTTGAGTTGGCGGTTGAGGTAATACTATTTGGGGTACTTTAATTTGTGTCAAAGAGACCATTTCTGGTCGCTCAACTTTAGTTGGTAAACGACTACCACCGTCTAATACTCGGTCTATATCTTGGAATAAGTCTTCCATTAAATTGTCGGCAAGATTATCTACAGAAACAGGTTCTTTAAACCTAGATTTTTCTGAATGTTCTGTAGTTCTCTGGTTCATAGTCATAATTCTTCTATTACTCCCTTATTTTAGAATATTTAGCTTCAGATTTTCTTTGATTTTTATCCTATATTACTTTTTTTGATTCTGATGATCTAAGAGTTTATCTTAACATCAAAAATATTTTAAATATTAATATTCAGACAATTATATATCACTTTTTTGAATTTTTGTCAAATTCACTTTGGCTCAATACGCAATTCCAGATATTAAGATTTTATATGCAGTGGGGGCGAGTTCCGCGTTAAATTAATGATGAATTATTCAGATTAACTGCCTCTAGCTAACTTCGTCAGTCCACTACGGAGCTACAAGACAGATAACTTTTTTACCGAATGGCGATCGCCAAGAGTCAACAATTAGTTTTACTCAGGTAGTTAAGTCTAATATTATTGGGAAATAAAAGTTAATTAAGAGTAGAAAAAATCCTATTATATGGAATCAAAAAAAATATTAATTGCGACTAAAATATATCCTTCTATTAGTCAAAAATATAAAGAAACTGTCTGCACAGCTGGAGTCTTACTTAGTGAAGACGAAGAGCCTCTGCAATGGGTGAGAATTTATCCTATTAGATTTCGACAATTGGATTTTGATCGACGTTATCCTAGATGGTCTATTATTCGAGCTTTAATTGAAAAAAATGATCGAGATTATAGACTAGAAAGTTTTCTTATAGATGATTCTTCTATACAAGTTTTAAGAAAGATCAAAACAAGCAATAATTGGAACGAAAAATATTTTTACTCCCTTTACAATCTAGGTCAATTAAGGAAATAAAAAATCAAGATAAATCTCTAGGAATAATTAAGCCAAGGATTATTAATAGATATTTTTGTCAGGAAACTGAACGTGAATGGAAACCAAAATAGCAAGCTGTACTAGATCAATTAGATTTGTTTGAACCAACAGTAGAACTTGAGAAAATACCTTATAAGTTTGGATATGAATTTATTGATGAAGATGGAGATAAACATCGCTTTAGTATTAGTGATTGGGAAATTCAAGAGCTTTATCGAAAGTGTAGAGATAAATCTTTAAGTTCAACTCAAATAGGCAAGGAAAAAGAAGCTATAGAAAAAGTAAAACAAAAACTAGAGGTTGAATTTATGAACAAAAAAGACCTATACTTTATAGTAGGGAATTTAAAGAGCTACAAAAACACTTTTATGATCATAGGTGTAGTTTATCCTCCTTTTATTTCTCAGTTAAGCTTATTCTAAATAGAGTAAAAATTATGAATTTTTTCAATAAATATATACTTACATTTGGCTACGGAAATCGTAAAGACTACACTGAATTTTTAGCATATCTAGAAGATTTTGATGTCAAATGTGTGGTTGATGTGAGGAAAAGTCCTCGTGCGTGGACTCGTAGATGGTATGGAGACAAAATAGAAAACCTTTGCCGTTCCCAAAATATTCAATATATTTCCAAAATTTCTCTAGGAAATATATCAGGTAATAAAAACTGGGTTTCACCTACTCCTGAAAAAGTAGATGTAGATTTATCTGAAATAGCAGAAATTGCTAGAGAAGGAAATGTTTTATTATTATGTGCTGAACTAGACCCAAATAGATGTCATAGGGTTGAAGTTGCTAATTGTTTAAATAAGTTAGTCTTGGCTAAAGTTGAACATTTAGAATAGTTAGATAATACTCATTTATTTGTCAGAAAAAACTATCAAATTAGTGTTATACCTAATATAATTATAGACAAAAAATATTGACCATATAATGTCTTAAGGTAGTCTCAATTAAGGAGACAAAAATTCCCTACATAATTGCAAATTATTAACATATTTTCCGATAATTTATGATTAATTTGCTAGACATGATATAGCTCACTACTTCTTGTTTTTGTTGTTTAATTTATGCTAAAATTTCAGGCAATCTATCGAAATCTCCTTAAGATAACTTACGCCCAGGTCGTTATTCTCTAGGCATAAAACGCCTCAGTATAGTCTCGATGATCTAATACATAAGCTCGTAATTATGATTCATTCATGGTTTGAAAATTAGGATAATTCATCTATAATTTATTTGGAAGGTAAGGAATAAAAACAATGAAGTTACGCAATTTACTACTCTTTACAATATCTATAGCTACCTCAATGATTCTAGCAATATTATTTGTTGCTGAATTTTTGCGTGCTGAAAAAATAAATTATGCCCTATTTTTTGATGGAGTTGATGACTATATTCAAGTGGAAAATACTAACGTAATAAATCAAATTGGTAGTGGAGATTTCACATTTTCTGTATTGGTTTCTGCATTAGAAAGTGAACAAGTACGTCATCCTCAGATTCTCTCTAATCGTACAACCAACGGTGCAGGATTTCTGTTTGGATTTCATAGTCGTTGGAGAGGAAGTGAGAATAAGATACCTTATGTTCAACTTGATAATATTAATTGGATTCAGTATCCTAACCAACCTAATTTACTAAATAATCAATGGCATCACTTTGTTGCTCGTAAACAAGGGGATACACTAACATATTTTGCAGATGGAAAACTTGTGGCATCTTTGACAACTTCCAGAATTGGAAACTACAATCTTGCTTCCGAGCAACCTCTGTTAATTGGTTGGGATTTAGTTAATCAATCTCAGACACATTTCAAAGGTAAAATTGATGAATTAAGTATTTGGAATCGGGCATTAACTGATGCTGAAATAGAGTCTAAAATGCTTTATTCTCTTCGAGGTAATGAGTCAGGACTTATTAGTTATTGGCCTTTTGATGAAGGTTCTGGTAATCTTGTTAGGGATAAATCAGGTAATGGTAATGATGGAACTATTTATGGTGGTGCTGTCTGGACAACTGGATGGGTTTCTGAAATATAATGTTTGTTCATTAATGGATAATGGATAATGGATAATGGATAATTACCTCTGGTTAAAACCATCGGATTGACCAATAAGGAAAAATTTATTTTGTTCCCCTTGATATCAAATCCGGTTGAATAGTTATTGTATAGTCGGGAGTAGGGGAGTAGGGGAGTCGGGGAGTAGGGGAGGATGGGAGTAGGGGAGATTGAATACTGAAAATTATAGAATTATCAACATATACTATATAACCGGATTCTATATGAAAGGGGAGGCTTTTAACCAAGATATTTAATTAATTATCCCGTAAAATTATTGTAATTAAAATAGTGAACAATTAAATCACGATTATAATCTGGAACATTAAGAAAGGGTTTGGAGACTAAACCCCTACGGAATTGCTATTTAACTTTTTCACAAATAGACATAAAATATGGTTAATCAAATTACCGACCTAAAATTACTGTATGAGGAAGATTATTTCCTGTGGTTAGAAGAAACAATCAAACTACTAAATAATCGTCAATTAGAAAACCTAGATTATGAAAACTTAATTGAGGAATTAGAAGCCTTGGGTAGAAGTGAAAAAAGTGCTGTTGAAAGTTTCGTTATTTTAATTATTCAACATCTCCTCCTTTATCAATATTGGTCAGAAGAAAGAGTTAATAACTCTAGACATTGGTGTGGAGAAATTTTTGCTTTTCGGACTCAGTTATAATTAAAAATTACAACAAATTTACGAAATCATTTAGCTTAACGACTCGACTATCTTTATGGCAAAGCTAGAAAAATTGCTCAAGCTAAATCGAGACTTCAGTTACCAGAAATTAACCCTTATTCTCTGGAACAGATATTGGATGAAGATTGGCTACCAGAGTAGTTATTCAACATCTCTTCCTTTATCAATATGAGCATCAGTTACATACATAATTTTTTGGCATTTCATATAATCAACTAAAAGGTAAACCCATGCGGGCAAGATGCCCGCACTGGCAACATTTAATTGTTAATATCACTTCCAAATAAAGACTCTAAATTACGATATCCACTAACTATCCTCACAATTTCTATTTCTACCTCAGTTACTTGATAAAAAATAATATAACCATCTAAAGGCACACCTCTTAAATTAGGCATGATTTGAGCATAACTTCGCCCCATATTAGGAAAGTTAATTAAGTTTTTACACTTATTCATCAAAGCGTTTAATAAAACCTTCACCTGCTTCTAAACTAAAGTCACTAAAATAATCATAAATCTCATCTAGATCGCGAATAGCTGCTTGAGATAAACTATATTTATTCACCTAAATTTTCCTCTCGCAACCGCTGAAATTTTTGCTTTAGTTTTGCAATAACAATTTCTCCATCAACTTTTTCACCGAAAAATTGGGTAGTTACGCCTCCTCTTTTAAGAGAATAAAAAAATAATATTCCGTATTTTAAAGCCTTTTGCTTTAGCTAGAGACACTGAAAACTGATAGCTAAAAACTGATAACTGATAACTGATAACTGATAACTGAAATCACCCCTTTCTAATTGTTCTAAACCTACTTTGACTTAAGCGCGAGTTTCATCAAGCCATTCTTGATAATCTTGTTCTTGTTTTTCTAATAGTTTTAAAGCGACATCAATCGCCTGTTGAATATTGGTATACCTTCCCTTAGTAATTTGGGATTGAAGAAATTTTTCTTGTTCGGGAGTTAAGATAATATTCATCATTCAATTTCAAAAATAAACTATATTTAATTCTATCCTTTATTGCGGAATGCTGCGTAAACGCTTTTCATGTCACGCAGCAAAACCCACCCTACAAAAATCTTTAACTTTTAACTTCAAACATTGGATAATCAGTTATAATAAATATTCTTAACTTCCTGGTAAAGATGTAGAAATATTAGACTCTCTTCAAACATTATCTGGAGAGAATATTTTACCAGGATTTATATTTAGATATGACATTTGGTAGTTAACTCTGAGGAATAAATAACCAAAATGACAAATTTGACTATCGAGCTTAACTCAGTAATTGACATGACAGAAGAACAATTTTTTCAACTCTGTCAAAAAAACCCGGATTTAAGATTTGAAAGAAATGCTAAAGGAGATTTAATTATTATGTCGCCGACGGGAGGAGAAACTGGTAGTTATAACGCTGGATTAACTTCTAAAATTTGGATTTGGAATGAGCAAAGAAAGCTAGGTATAGTTTTCGACTCATCCACAGGTTTTAAACTCCCAAATGGTGCCAACCTTTCTCCCGATGCTTCCTGGATAACTATAGAAAAATGGAATAATTTAACTCCCGAACAAAGAACTAAATTCTTACCTCTTTGCCCTGATTTTTTAATCGAATTAATGTCACCTTCTGACAGCTTACCTAAAACTAGAGAAAAAATGAAAGAATATCTGGAAAATGGAATGCAGTTGGGTTGGTTAATTAATCCTAAAAATCGGCAAGTAGAAATTTATCGTGCTGCTAAAGATGTGGAAATATTAGACTCTCCTGAAATATTATCTGGTGAAAATGTTTTGCCTGGATTTATATTAGATATGACAAGAATTTGGTAGTTTAAAGAGGAGTCAACTGTAGGGACGTTCCATGGAACGTTCCTTAACCAGACTTCCAGAAAGCAAGATAGCAATGGTTTAAATTGTAGTCTACCAAAATGATCGTGTTTTCCTTGCTTGACCCTTGGTTTTCCTTTCTATCAGTTTAACTCGAACTGCTTCATATCCTGGACGGGGAGGACTGGCCGCAATTTTTGCCAAGCGATCGCGATTCCGTTCTTCCCAATATGCTCGAATTTCTTCTGCCATCCTCAAAACTTCCTGATACTCTGCCTCAACTTCTACTTCAGGACTTACGCAAAGACACTATATGTAGTGTACAGACTTAACTTGAGTAGGTGTTACTCCATGTTAATAAATTTCACCTTCAAATAAATCATATTGCTTGTGGGATGTTAGTCTGGAATTTTTTAAAAAGATTAGCAGTAAAAATAGGAAAAACTATTTACAAAATCAAACATGAATTGCTCTCAGATTATCTGCTCCAAGAACTGAAGAAGCCTACAATAAAATTCAGGGCTGTTTTGATTTTATAGGTGTTTATTGCCCTTGTTTTAACAATGAGACCTGTCTTGAGGCGATCGCTTAAAAATTTATAGCGGTCGCTCTATTTGACATAAGCTATAGCAAGGTGCGCTGGTATGTTTACATGGTACAAGTCACTACTAATATAGTATGCGAGAAAATATTGGTATGTATGTAGAGTATTGCACTACATTTAAATACAATAGTAATATGTAAATACGCCAGCGCTCATTGCTATATATAGTGTCCGTGCGTAAGTCCTGTGATAAATATTAAATATTGTTAAGGAAGGGAACGGGATAAAAAGTGTTGATGATAAAGTAAAAAAGTTGAATAAAAAATATGGAGTGATGTTATGAAGAAAAAAGTGATGTCTGGGGTCGCTGTGTTGTTACTAATGCTAGGCTTGTTAGTTGCTAATGTCGGATATTCAATTCCAGCTTTAGCTGGTAATTGGGATAATTATGGTAAAAATAAAATGGAGGAATTATTGGAAAATAATGATATAAAATATGAAGACTTTTTTGTATATGAAGATGATCAGAGTCTGAATTTTTATTTAAATAAAGAGAAAATAAAGTTAGCTTTAGCTTTTGAAGATTTTGATGAAATAGAAGTAGAGAAAAAGTATAAGATAGTAAGGGATATTTTTGGAGAAATATGTGGAGAATGGGGTGGTTTGATAAAGAATGAAATAGATGAAGAGATTTGTTGTTTTAGTAATAATTGTAATGTGTAGGTGAGACATCCAGAGTAAATATTAGCATCGTCTCATATCAACTTGTCAATCCATTATCGCCGCTCCATTTGCTGTAATAAATGTATGGGCAGCCTTTGAGCCAAACCAACTTCCCAAAGGGTCTACCTGGTACACCTCCTGATACCCCTCTAGGTCTAAGTTTAGTTGTCCAGGAATCCCTTCCCTACCCTTTGGTTTGGCCTGAAAACCCTTAGTCATTTTGTCCAAAAAGCAACTCCCCCAATTACGGCGGGGAGTTGTTTTTTTCTTTTTAGGAGTGTACCGCTTACAAAACTCCCGATACCGTTTGGCACATTCCTCTAAGGTTGTGGCCAATTCCAGAAAAGCGGGATGCCATTCGGTCAAACCATCATCAGTCAATTGTGCATAGCTACCATAATTGCTAAAAGCATAGGTAAACCCCAAACGTAACCCTGCTGCCTTGGGGTTGGCATGGATATAGCGCAGAGTCTTGAGAATTCGCTCCGAGTCACTGTTAGAAATAGCCTCACTGAAATACCGTTGCTCCCAAAAATGTCCAGTACGATGCAAAAATTGGTTCAATACCATAGCGCTATACCAGTTTAGCCAGTGCATCAGCTTAGGTAACTCCTCTGGATTTTCTGACCCTAATAAGTAATGAATGTGGTTCCGCATAATACACAGACCATAAAGCTTAAACTCAAATTTCTTCTTCGCCTTAGCAATGACTTCTAATAAAAGTTCTCGGGTCGCACGTTTGGCCAAGTTAAATTCTTTATTATTGCAGCGCACCGTAATGTGGAAGGTGCAATTAGAGGGTAAATTTCTAGGTAGACGAGGCATATCAGTTATCAGTAGTTCAGTAGTAGCGCTTCAAGTTAGAAAATGTGCATTAAAAAACCTAACCCCCCAACCCCCTTCCCTGCAAGGGAAGGGGATGAAAGACTCCCCTCTCCTCGCAGGAGAGGGGGAGGGGCAGGGGAGGGGGGAGAGGTCTTCTAATTTTTAACTCCCACCAGCCTATATTGCACTTCTAAATAAACCAACAAAGCATTAATATCTGCCGGATTTACTCCTCCTATTCTCGATGCTTGTCCAATAGTTAAAGGCTGAACTTTTGACAATTTTTCCCGCGCCTCCATCGACAAGGTAGAAATAGCAAAATAATCTAAATTACCAGGCAATTTCCTATTCTCTTGCCGACTAATTTGGTCGATTTGATTTTGTTGTCTTTGCAAATAACCGGAATATTTAATATCAATTTCTGCTCCTTCTTTTTCCACTAATTTCAAATCTAAATTCCCCAAATTATACTTTTCTAAATCTACATAATGGAAACCAGGACGGCGCAACAAATCTGCTAAAGTAATCGAACCTTTAATTTTTGTCTGAGTATCGGCAACAATATTAATAGCTACCTCCTCTAATTCTTTAATTCGAGTCGATTTTAACCGAGCTTTTTCCCCATTAATATTAGCTTGCTTACTCTCAAATAACTCCCAGCGACGGTCATCTATTAAACCAATTTCTCGACCTAAAGGTGTTAGTCTTTGGTCGGCATTATCGGACCGTAAAATTAAACGATATTCGGAACGACTGGTCAACATTCGATAGGGTTCGCGCAAGTCTTTTGTACATAAATCGTCAATCAAAGTACCGATATAACTTTGTTCCCTGGGGAAAATAATCATGTCTTGATTCTTAACAAATTTAACCGCATTTATTCCCGCCACAAAACCTTGAGCTGCTGCCTCCTCATATCCAGTCGTACCATTAATTTGACCTGCACAAAATAACCCCTCAATTTTCTTAGTCATCAACGTCGGATAACATTGAGTCGCAGGCAAATAATCATATTCCACCGCATAAGCAGGTCGCAACATTACACAATTTTCCAAACCAGGCAAACTGCGCAACATTTGTAATTGCAATTTCTCTGGCAAACCTGTAGAAAACCCCTGAATATAAAGTTCTGGAATATCACGCCCTTCGGGTTCAATAAATATTTGATGACTACTTTTATCAGCAAACCGCACAATTTTATCCTCAATACTCGGACAATAGCGCGGACCTTTCGCATCCACCCACCC
>JBFRWR010000105.1:0-6872 GCA_051439685.1 Trichodesmium sp. | reverse complement strand
GTTTTTGAGCTTTTTGAATAGCTTGATAAGTAGTAGGAATAGATTCTTGATTCATTGGTGCATTAATATTAGGACCTTGTGATAAAGCAATACCCCAATAACACATTGCACAATTAGAATCTAGTTTAGTTGCTTGTTGAAAAGAACGTTTAGCTTCGTCATGGTTGAAGCCAAAAATTAAGGTTAAACCTTGGTCGAAATATTTTTGAGCTTCAGCAGAATTTGTAGTAATTTGATGATGGATATTTCCTAAATTTTTCCAGAGAGGAACTTTAGTATCTAATTGATTTTTGTTTCTTTGAGTAGCTGACCAAGAAGGATTTAAAGTCAGTGCAATATATAGGCAAGCAGTTATAGATATATAGAAGCACCAGGTTAAATATTTTCTGCTTTGAATATTCATAATTTTATAGTTAATTATTGAATAAGTTTGTTTAATTTATCAGGTTGATCTTAATTTATTCTTGACATAGAGAACATCCTAAAACTAGCTCAAATACTAAAGTTTAAACTAGAAAGTTTTGAATTATTCCGAAGCTTAAGAATTTGGCAAACAATTAAATATTTTCTTGGCTTGATTCTTCAAGTTGGTCAAATATATAGTAATTCTATTTTATTCGTGGCAAAAATCTTATTTCTTTTTAGGGAATAGGAAACAGAGAACAGGTGGGAGCTTCAACTTTTTGATTTGTTACAACCTATGGGCGGATTGCTATAGTTGTTTTTCCTTTTCTCCGTTCCCTAAAATCTATAATTTTATATCTTACCTCTAGAATAATTACTATATCTCGTCAAAATTAAAAGCAGATTATAACTAACTAATATTCTCAGATATTGAAGGTTAGAAAATTAATCAATAGTTAGTAAAAAATTAATTACTCATTGATTCTTTTAAAACGAAAAGATAAGAACTATATCAAGTATGTTGAGCAATAATTTTGCTTGAAATTTTTATCAGGAAAATACCACTGCTATATCAGAAATATCATTTATAGTAAAATACTTATAAAAGAGCTTAGTAATTAAATTTTAGCCACCTAGATCGTCTGGTGCTAAAGCACAATTACAAACAAAATTTTTTTTGAAGTATTTATCCTAATTTCATCTAAAATTTTGCTATAAGTTCATGTTTTCCTTGATTGATTTATTCCTACTTATGATTTTTGAATTCTTACCTATTATCTATCAAATAAGAACACCAATCACTCCAACTACCTGCATAAAGTTTTCCTATATTAATACCCGCCATTTTTAATGACCATAAATTAACACAAGCAGTCACACCAGAACCACAATAAACAATTATTTCATCAGCATTTTTTACCTCTTCCCAACGAGAAACTTGTTCAGAAACTTTTGCCTGACTATTTTCATCAGTAACTTCTTTCCAAGGATAATTAACTGCCCCTGGAATATGACCAGCAATAGGATCAATAGGTTCATGTTTGCCTAAATAGCGATCGCTATCTCGTGAGTCAATTAATACTACTTCTGGTAAATCTTTTTTAGCTTTCACTGTTTCTATATCTACCACCATTTTTGATTGAATTTGAGGTTCAAAAAAGCCTAACTTTGGATTATAAACTTCATTTGTAACTGGATATTTTTTCTGCCACTCAGAAAAACCACCATCCAAAATAGCAACTTTTTCGTGACCTAAATAATTCAATAACCACCACAAACGAGAGGCAAAAGCAAACCGAGAATCATCATAAACAACAACTAAACTTTCCTGGTATTTAACACCTATATTTGCTAACTTTTGAGCAAACTGATGAGGATGAGGTAGAGGATGACGCCCACCATGTTTTTCTATAGGTTTAGAAAGGTCTTGATTAAGGTCTAAATAAAATGCACCAGGAATATGACTTTCTTGATATTGTTTTTTACCTAATTCGGGGTCAGCCAAAGAAAAACGACAATCAATAATAATTAAGTTTTGGTCATCAATATTTTCTGCTAACCACTGAGGAGAAATTAAGAGATTTGTATTTGTCATATTTAAAGTTAAATTAGGTTTTCTTGGTTGTCTAATACTTGAGGATATACTGTACCACTATTGGGAGTTTCTAGTTGTTTTTCAACTAGCATTTTTCCAATAAAAATAACTAGAGCCATTAATAATATTACCACAACTATCATTAAAGTTATTTGACTCATTCTCAAATTATTCAAACTTGGATTTTTGATACCATTTTTTCTTGTTTCTAGACTAAGTTCTTTGTCTTTATTCTCAGGATAAATTGGCACTATCAAACGAGAGAAAGAGTTTAATTCTAAATCAAATTCTTGAGTCCAAGTAGCATAATCATCACTGTATCTTTTGAATAGTAATTTGACTTTTTTAATTGACTCTGGTGCTAATTCTATTAATTCATTTCTCACTAAATTGATCGTAGAACTTTTATCTGGTAATTCCTCAGATTCTAAGAGTATGTGTAACCAACCATTAACAAAACTAGCCTTGGCATTAATCCCTTGAGGATGTAATTTTCCATTTAATAGGGTAGCGATAGCTTTAGAATTTCCTTGTTGAGCCAGGTCAATAAATCTATATTGCAACATGATTTTTTACTTATATTTTTTTTGAGTATTTATCTTTAGTTTTGTAAGGATTCAGCTCTCCTACTTTTTAGTAAATCAAGTAAGTCTTTTTGCAGATCGCTAAAATTACTAGAGGCAGCTTTTAATTCATATTTTAATTATATAAAATATATCAATAGTAAGAGATTTAATGTATCAAGAAATATCAAAAAGAGATAGGTAATAGGGAATAGAACCGAATAAATTAAGACCACTATTTTTCACTTAAAAACTTAGGAATATATGTACCTAACATTTCTCTATCTACCAGATTTCAATTCCTTGAAGTATTACCGCTTTTAGGTCTTAGTAACTATTGGCTCTCTTAATACTTATTTTACAAAAAGTCTCTAAAATAATAATAATTTAGAGGGTGCATCTCAATGCAAGAACAAAGCCAAAAATTTATCGCTTTTAGGGAACACTTAACTGGGAACAGGTATGGAGGAAAAAAGTATTTTTGCAAATATGAGATGCACCCCATTTAGATTGTATAGCAATCCTAAATAGGTTGTAATATTTTCTTGTAGGGGTTTGGTTTCCAAATCCCATTTTTGCTTGGGGAAAGGAGACCAAAGCCCTAAAGTTTTTTTTCACAAATCCTGCACGGAGTAGTATAGTTTAAATGTTAAACAGCTTAATTTATACTTTCAATGCCAAACTAATTAGACATCTCTAATAATAAAAACTCAAATCAATTATCCCTCTCTTCTTCCTCAATTATTTCCTCCTACTCTGTCTTTTATGGATATGTCAATTAAACATCTCTAATAATAAAAAATCAAATCAATTATTATCCATAAATTATCAATTATTCTTCTCTGTTCCCAGTTAAGTGTTCCCTGTTCCCTCTTTTCTGGAGATGTCTATTAGTTAAAATGGAGTTTTAGAGTTGAAAGCTTACTTACTTTCTGCAACTCTAGTTGCATAATCAGCGTAGCTTTGATATTCCTTAATTTTTTGTCTTGCCTGTTTATATTTAGGGTGAGATGGTGGTACTATTTTCATTAATTCCGTTGCATCTTGCCACTGACTTGCTACTGCTTCCCATTCTACTTTAGATTTAGCAGATTGAGCTATTTTTGCTGTTCTCATTGCTCGATTAACGGCTAATTTAAAAGGGTCAGGTGGCGGTAAAACAATTGTTGTTTTTGGCGTAGATGAAGATGTTTCTATTGGAGAAGATTGAGGTACAGGTATACTTTTTTCTTGTGCCAATTGTGAGTTTTCTGAATTAACTGTTTGTGGAGTTGGTGAAGGGATTTCATTAACTACAAATACAGGAGTTTTAGATGTTAATTGCCATTGATAAAATCCGTATACTCCTAATCCTAGTAAAGGAATAATCAACAAAACTAAAATATTATTTTTAAGAGGTTTTAGCAGTTGGTTTAGAGAATTATTATTGGTTCCTGTTGATTTTCTCTTCTGGTGTTTATTCTTAGCTTTGTGAGAACTACGAGGTTTATTTACTCCATTATAAATCTGATAATTTGCCAATTTATGATCTGGATTTTGCAAATTAATCCCTGATTTTTTGGCTTTTTTGGGATTTTTTAGAGTTTCTACTGACTTTCGGAAATTAGGTGGAGACTTGATATATGGAAAATTATTATTTGTTTGATTTAATCGAAAATAATTGTTGGATAAAATTTCAAATTGGTATAATTTAGCTGCTACAATTAGCCAAATAATAATAGATACAAATAAAATAAATTTCTCAGGAAACGTTTCTGGATAAAGCCATTGACTTTTTGCCAAGATAGCTGTTTTGTAATTTAAGTTAAACCAAGGTAAAGTTAATGTATATATTAAAATTGTTGCCAGGCTACTAATCATAATTACCAACCAAGTATATAAAGCTTTCCACCAACTAATAATTCCGGGAAAAAAGAACAAACCACGAGGTAAAATTTTCTGAATAATTTGCCGAATCACATAAAAAAACATCAGCAAAAAATGATGTGCAAAAGCAAAAAAAACAATAAAAGAAAACAGAATAATAATACTCAAACAAATTAATAATTCTAAATTACCTCCTAACTTTTGCCAAAAATATATTCCCAAATTAAAATTATTAACCAAGGTAACTAAAATAATTATCAAAGTACCCATAATTAAAGACTTTAACCAAGAACTAGCACAAGGAAACCATGGAGGTAAATAAAAAAATTTCGGTTTGTTCATCAGACGAATATTAAGGAGGAAAAATTGACAAATCAGAGATTTATACCACAACTAACAGCAGATGGTTCATGGACTTTTTTTTCAGCCGAATTTGGTCAAACCTTTCATTCTCATTTTGGTGCTCAACAAGAAGCAGAATGTAAGTTTGTTTACCCAGTTCAACTATTATCTAAAGTAAATCAATCTGTAATTTGTATACTTGATATTTGTTATGGACTAGGATATAATACCGCATCAGCTTTAACAGCAATTTGGCAACTTAATCCTCAATGCCAAATTAAATTAGTGGGATTAGAACTAGACCTAGAAGTACCAAAAACAGCGATCGCTAAACATCTGCTTGATACTTGGCCAGCACCAGTACCTGAATTATTAGAGACCTTGGCCAATACTCAAAAATTACAAACAGAAAAAGTTGAGGCCAAACTTCTCACAGGAGATGCAAGGACAACTATTCAAGAAGTAATTAACTCTAATTTCCAAGTTGACGCAATATTTCTTGATCCCTTTTCACCTCCGAGTTGTCCCCAACTCTGGACAGTAGAATTTTTATCCTTAGTCAGTAGTTGTCTCAAACCTGATGGTTATCTAGCAACATATTCCTGTTCCGCAGCAGTCAGAACAGCATTAACAGAAACTGGTTTAAAAATTGGCTCTACAGCACCAGTAGGCAGAAGATCGCCAGGAACAGTAGCCAGTTTTTCTGATAAAAATTTACCTCCACTTTCTCACAAAGAAAAAGAACATTTACTGACTCGCGCTAGTATTCCCTACCGTGACCCCCAGCTCTCCGACTCGGCCACAATTATTGCGGAGCGTCGTCAGCTAGAACAACAAAACTCATCCTTAGAACCTACATCCCATTGGAAAAAACGTTGGCTTAATCAACTCAGAAGTCCGTAGGGGTAATTTCCTAGGGAATGCTCCGCAAACATGAATTACCCCTACAGAAGAATTACCCCTACAAAAGAATTACCCCTACAGAGTCCCAGCCTTGTGCTACATTTTGTCGTGCATAATGTAGGTTTTATGGCTATAGTTATGAGTAAGTTTGAGGCACTTTAGATAAGTTTTCGCTTTCTGTATTTACAACTGATAACTGAAATAACCCCTACTCCCTCAAATATGAGAGTATTAAGTATCAGGACTTACGGATAACCGCCATATTTTGTAGGAGAAATTGGCCAATCGCCCCTACAGATGGTCTATGATTAGATATTTTTCGTAAGTCCTGACTATTATAAATTCGTAATGTAACGATTCAGGAAGCAAATAATCCCAAAAATCATGGTAGCGGTAGCAATTTTAGCGGCTGGACGTGGCACCAGAATGAAGTCAGACCTACCCAAGGTATTACACCAACTAGGTTCCCATACCTTAGTCCAAAGGGTCATAGAAAGTTGTATTTATATTCAACCATCAAGAATAATTATAATAGTAGGTTATCGTGGAGACCTTGTAAAAAATTCTCTACTAAATAATGAAGATAATTTTAATCAAGATAATATTCCCGATCTGGAATTTGTAGAACAAAGGGAACAATTGGGAACTGGTCACGCCATTCAACAATTGTTACCCTATCTAGAAGGATTTTCTGAGGATATCCTCATTTTAAATGGAGATGTACCATTATTACGACCCGAAACTCTCAAAGATTTAATTGAAACCCATAAGGAAAATGGTAATTCAGCAACCATCTTAACTGCTAATTTGCCTAATCCCAAAGGTTACGGCAGAATCTTTTGTGATACAAATAATATAGTTACTCAAATAGTGGAAGACCGAGACTGTAATACTGCCCAGAAACAAAACCATCGAGTTAACGCTGGAGTCTACTGTTTTAAATGGCCTGCTTTAGCAGAGATATTACCCCAACTCAAACCAAACAACGATCAAAAAGAGTATTACTTAACAGATACAGTCAATTTTCTCAACCCTGTCATGGCAGTTGATGTCAATGACTATCACGAAATTGTGGGTATTAATAACCGTAAACATTTAGCCGCAGCTTACGACATTTTGCAGATGCGGGTCAAAGATGATTGGATGACTGCTGGAGTAACTTTAGTAGACCCTGATAGTATCACCATTGATGATACAGT
>JBFRWR010000104.1:0-7422 GCA_051439685.1 Trichodesmium sp. | reverse complement strand
TAATTATTGCTCTGCTGATTAAATCTCAAAGCATTTACAGCTCAAGGTATTGCCCTTTTTAAGTCGGGAAAAAGTACCAGCTTTTCAGTTGAAATTGCTGAAAAAGTGAGTATTTTGGGGTAACGCGAGACAGAAAAATCTCCGAACAATTATTCCTCGAATTTTCTCTGTTTTCCCACTCTCGGGATACTTCCCACACTTCCCACACTCCCCACCCTCCCCACACTCTGCTTTTTTCAGCAAACCCTAATTGAGTATTTATGCTGAATATTTTCCTGATAATCTGACTCCTGAGAAAGGTCATAGTTTAGGAGCCAGATAGTATAAATACCTACCAAGATACTAATTTTTATACTACTTTTAATTTTACAAGTTGACGTGCGGAAGCTGGGCATTAAAGAAAACCTCCGCGTCCATCTATTCTGCGCCTTTCCCCCTCTCCCCCTCTCCGCGTCTCCCCCTTTCCGCGTCTCCCCCTCTCCCCTACCTCACAAGGGTAGGTTTTTAATATTTCGGTCAAGATCAGACAAGGAAGGAAAGAAGGAAAGTAGACAAGGAAGATTTGTTACGAAAAACTAGGGTTTTCAGCATCTGAGATTTTTGATGACCGAACCTAATTTTGTACGGTTTTTCTCCCTTGTCACCTTGTCTTCCTTGTCGTCCTTGTCTTGTCCCAACCCGAATGTAAAATACCTACCCTTGTAATATCTCCCCCTCTCCGTGTCTCCCCCACTCCGCGTTTCCCCTACTCCGTGTCTCCGTGTCTCCGTGTCTCCGCGTCTCCGTTTCTCCCCCTCTCCCCTACTCCCTACTCCCTACTCCCTACTCCCTAGTTCCTATACTTTGGTATCGTATTGTGGAAGCAACTTTTAGTTGAGAAAATACTGACAGCATGGGGACAGTTTATCAACGGGTTTTGCTCAAATTGAGTGGCGAAGCCTTAATGGGAAGTTTGGGCTATGGCATTGACCCAGCAGTAGTCCAAGGAATTGCTCAGGAAGTGGCCGAAGTAGTGGCTACAGGAATCCAAATGGCAATCGTAGTTGGAGGCGGTAATATTTTTAGAGGAGTAAAAGCAGCCTCTATGGGAATGGACAGAGCAACAGCAGATTATGTTGGTATGATTGCCACTGTAATGAATGCTATTACCTTACAGGATGCCCTGGAACAAGCAGGAGTACCCACAAGAGTCCAAACAGCGATCGCTATGCAGGAATTGGCCGAACCTTATATTCGCCGTCGAGCTATCCGTCATTTAGAAAAAGGCCGGGTAGTTGTTTTTGGTGCGGGTTCTGGTAATCCTTTTTTTACTACTGATACGACTGCGGCTCTCAGAGCAGCAGAAATTGATGCAGATGTGATTTTTAAGGCCACTAAAGTTGATGGGGTCTATGATTCTGACCCAGAGAAGAATCCAGAGGCCAAATTATACGAGTCCCTAACTTATGGAGAAGTATTAAATCAAGACTTACGAGTTATGGATAGTACAGCGATCGCTCTTTGTAAAGAGAATAGTATCCCAATTATTGTATTTAACCTTTCAGTTTCGGGTAATATCCGTAAGGCTGTTTCAGGAGAAAAAATAGGAACAATTGTAGGAGGTTTTGATGACTCTAAAGGAATCTGAAGATAAGATGAAAAAAGCAATTGAAGCGACTAAAAGTTCCTTCAATACTATTAGAACGGGTAGAGCAAATGCTTCTCTTTTAGACAGAATAATGGTGGAGTATTATGGAGTTCCGACTCCACTAAAATCTATGGCAAATATTGGTGTTCCAGATGCCAGTACAATTACTATTCAACCATTTGATAAAAGTAGTCTGAATTTGATAGAAAAAGCTATTAATATGTCCGACGTTGGTTTGACTCCAAACAATGATGGAAGTGTTGTGCGTTTAAATATACCCCCACTAACAAGTGAACGTCGTCAGGAAATGGTTAAGTTAGCTGGCAAACTTGCTGAAGAGGGAAAAGTTTCTGTCCGGAATATTCGTCGTGATGCTGTAGATGGAGTTCGTAAACAAGAAAAAAATAGTGATATTTCTAAAGATGAATCACGAGATTTACAAGACAAAATTCAAAAAATGACAGATAAATATACCGCAAAAATAGATGAGTTACTAGCTGCTAAAGAAAAGGATATTACTACAGTTTAACAAAGTCAAAAATGAAGAGTTTAAATACCTCTATATCGACAAGATATTAATTTTTTAGTATCTTAGAGAATAATAGGTAAAAGGAAACTTCTGACTTTGGCATTGGGAGGTTTCATAGATATTTTTGAGTAAATCAATAACCTATCTATGAGAACCACCCTTAGTCATTTGATTTTTTTCCGTTCTACCAAATCATCAAAAATCTCAAATCTCAGTATTAAAATTAGAAAAAATGTTTGATTGTATAATCGTAGGAGCAGGTCCAGCAGGAGGTACAGCAGCTTATCATTTAGCAAAGAAAGGCCGTTCTGTTTTAGTGATAGAAAAAGAATCTTTGCCCAGAATTAAAGCCTGTGGTGGTGGAGTATCTCCAGCGATCGCTCAATGGTTTGATTTTGATTTAACTCCAGCAATTTCTCTTAAGGTTAATAAAATTCGTTATACATGGAAATTAGAAGACCCTGTAGAAACAGATTTACCTATTCCTATGTGGATGGTAAAACGGGATGTTTTTGATCATTTTCTCATGCAAAAAGCGACAGAACAAGGTGCAGAATTAAGAGAACAAACAGAAGTTACAGGTATTGAATTTAAAAGCGATCATTGGGAAGTTAAAACAAATAAGGAACCTGTTACTGGTCGTTATTTAATTGCTGCTGATGGAGCTAAAGGACCAATGGCTAAATGGTTAGGTTTTAAAGAGTCTAAAAAACGGCAAAGTATGGTTTTTGAAGCACCATTAAATGACTCTAATCAAAACGCTACTTTTGAATTTGGTTCAGTTAAAAATGGGAATATTTGGGGTTTCCCTAAAGCTGATTCTTTTTCAATTAATATAGCTACTTTTAGAGGTGGAGAACCCAAAAATTTATCCCAAGATTTGATGGAATATCTAAAACAAATTGGCTTAAGTGCAAATCAAAATCAATTTTTAGAACATCCTATTTCTTTATGGGATGGAGATAAAAATCTCCACACTCAAAATGCTGTATTAGCAGGAGAAGCAGCAAGTTTATCAGACCCTTTATCAGCAGAAGGAATTCGCCCTTCAATTTTTAGTGGTGTTAAAGCTGCTGAAGCAATAGATAAAGCTTTGGGAGGCGATGGAGATGCGTTGAAAAAATACACTCAGGTAGTTAATGAGGAATGGGGCGCAGATATGGTTTGGGCGAGTCGTTTAGCAGGAGCATTTTATCGGTTTCCTAAAGTTGCTTATAAAGGAGGAGTTAAGTTACCAGCAGCTACCACAGTAATGAGTAAAATTCTGTGTGGAGAAATGCGTTATGCGGATATTGCTAATACTGCCATTAAAAAGCTAAGTAGTCGTTTTTTACCCGGAATGGGTTAAGCAGAAGTCAGAAGTTCAGTAGTGGATAGAGACGTCTAAAATTTTGCAATATGTAGGGGCGGGTTTCAGCGGAAATTTTCATACTTACTCTTAAGATTTACATAAACCCGTCCCGTCCGATATTTTGTTAGGTAAAAGGTACAGAATTGATATCAAAAAAGTCTCTATCTCAGAGATTGTTTGTATCAGGAAATATAAAAAGGGAACAGGGAACACTTAACTGGGAACAGGTAATAAAAAAGAAGAAATCAAGATAACTATTTTTAACTTAAAAATATAGGGAATATCTGTACCTTTCCACCTCTGGAATTTACCAAGATTCAAGCTTTTGAAGTCTTACCTCTTTTAGATTTTAGTCACTTTAAGCTCTCTTAATACTTGTTTGACAAACAGTCTCTAAACCTAAAAATTCATTAATTATAAAGGCAAGATAATTGCAAATCTTATAATTTAATTTTGAGGATTTTTATTTAATAAATATGCTTAAGTATTCTGCAAGATATAGTCAATATTTTTCATCTAAAATGCCAACCTTAATAAAGAAGGAAGTAAAGAACCAATAGCGTGTACAAATTGATTAGGTTTTTCTGGTTCTGGAGGATTTAAACGTAGATCAATAATTTCAACCAAATATTCGGATAATTCTTCACCCTCTTTACTACCTTTAGAAACAAAAATATCACGAGATTTTTCTGCATCTGCAAGAGCTGCTTCAAGATTTCCTAAGTCAGCAAGAGCCATACTTCGAGCAAAATAAGCAGCAGCTAAATCAGATTTCAAACTAATAGCTTGGTTATAATATCTAACAGCATCTTTATAATGCCCAGCCTTTGCTTCAGCGACTCCTAACCGATAAAAATCTTCAGCTTTACCAACATTAGATGGCATTCCAATTACACCTAATAAAAAAGCATTTGTGAGGTCAACTCCAGTTAAATTAGCACCTGTTAAATAAGCACTTCTTAAGTCTGTACCAGCTAAATTTGCCCCTGATAAATTAGCACCAGTTAAGTTTGCACCAAATAAACTTGTACCAGCTAGGTTAGCACCACTTAAATTTGCTCCAGTTAAATTAGCACGACTAAGATTTGCTCCGCTTAAGTTAGCGCCTTCTAAGTTAGCACCTTGAAGATTCGCCAAAACTAAACCAGCTCCACTTAATTCACAACTTGGACATTGTTTACTAGATAGTAATTTCTGTGTATGTTGGAAATTTTCAGCAATTGCGGGAAAGCTGGGGATAAATGTAGTAAAAATTAAGACTGTAGAAAGGATTTTGAGTCTCATTGCCAAATTTTCTATAAATAGCATATTTTGGTGCTATGTTAACACCAAATCAATAAATCTAAGTATACTTTTGCTGAAATTTTGTTTGAGCTTAATTTGACAGTAGCTTTCAGGTTAATTTGATTCAATTGATATAATGAAGTTTTTTTGCCTTTTTCTTAATCCCTAAAATCATAAATTTATGTATTTTATCAAGTGAAAAACTGGTGTCTTGTATTTAGGATTTAATAGTTATATAGAAATCCTATAAATAGCTAGAAATCGTAAAGATTTTCAGTATAAAACAGCTTACAAATTAACTCGTACAGGTAAAAAAGTATTTTTCATAGAAAAGTTAAATCTAGTAGGATTAACTCGCAGAAATAAAACCAAACAAGATAAAAATGGAAAGTATTCACCTAATGGTCAACCGTCCAAGTCGGGGTTAAATAAATCTTGGTTAGATGCTGCATTTAATTAATTCTTTCAAATACTAGGTCATGTAGCCGAAAAAGCTTTTCATGTCGCGCAGCGAAACGCTAGAGTGATAGAATGCAAATCAAATTATACATCTCAATTGCTTTGTTATAGAGATGAAATAGTTTTTACAGATTGCAGTATCAGAGAGTATTTTGATGAAGAATTACAGTTAAAAATTAATAGAGATATTAATGCTGCTATCAATGTGAAACGAGTCGGACTGGACTTGTTCCCGACTATAAACCGCCGTCAAAACAAAGTGGTTATAGCTCAATCTAAAACCGCTTCTCAGGAAGTTCTGAGAGTCTTTAAAAGGCATTTCTATGCCTACACAGAAAGCGGATACCTCTGTGCAGGTAAGTCACTATTATTTGTTGGGTTATGCCGATGCTGAACCCAACTTAAATTATTATAAAATAACTGAAATAACATAATCAAGAGTGCCATTATCCAATAAATTTGGATATCTTACTGCTGAATTCTTCATAGCTATAGCTTCTACCATCTGGCATAATTGCCCCTTGAAGAGCTGCCCCAGACAAATTAATATTATAAATATTAGCACCTAAGAGAGTAGCTCCATTTAAGTCTGCAGCACTCAAAATGGCCTCTGTTAAATCTGCTCGTGTCAGGTTAGCTCCAATTAAGTCTGCTCCTGCCATATCAGTTCTAGTCAGGTTAGCTCCGATTAAGTCTGCTTGATTAAGAATAGCTCGTCGGAAATTTACACCGTATAAGTTGGCTCCATGCAAGTCTGTCTCATAAATCAAGGCTCTGGAAAGGTCAGAATTTATCATATTAGATTGACTTAGGTTAGCACGACTTAGGTCTGCTCTACTAAGTTTTACTCCTGTTAAATCTGCTCTATTAATTTGAGCCCCTATTAAAATGGCTTCTGAGAAATTCGCCTCACTTAAATCTGCTCCTGTGAGATTAGCTTGACTCAGATTCGCTTTGGCCAAATTTGCGCGACTGAGATTGGCCTGATTAAGGTTTGCACCAGTTAAGTCTGCTTCAAATAGATTAGCACCTTCTAAGTTAGCTTCGAGTAAATCTACTTCCTGTAGATATATCCCACTAAAATTTCTTTCTCCTCTTGCATATTGCCTTAAAAATTCGTCTATTTTCATAATTGGTTAATCAAATTTTTCTTTGAAATATACTCGTACTAGAATTGATAAACAGGACAGGATTTTATTTGATTGATTTTGTAACTCAAATTTCTCCTGGTTCAGTATTTTTATACGGTTACTCAAAGATTAATTCAGAAAATCATACAGTGTTTTCCCTTGTTCTGAGGTACAAAACTTTAGGTTTGAGGGAACAGGGAATAGGGAACAGGGAATAGAAAAGAAGAAAAATAACTGTACCTCATAACTTCGGAAACTGCTCTATAACAGTTCCTAAAAAGTTTAAGGTACAAAATTTTGGGTTTGAGGTAACAGGGAACAGGGAATAAATAAAAAGACAAAGGATAACCAGACTTCACGAAACTCTAGAAACGCTATACTAACTATTCTTGAGTAAATATCTTTCTATAGCAATCCTATTTTATTCGTGGTAAAAATCCTACTGCTTTTTAGGGAACAGGGAACGGGGAAGAGGCAACAGGTAAAAGTTTCAGGTTTTTTATTGACTTTTTGATTTGTCACAACCTATTTAGGATTGCTATATATTAATTTTAAATCTTCTGTAAGTATTTGTAATTAACTGATCCTGATGAAAATATTACTGAATTTTACTAATTTAAAAACCAGTTATTCAAGGCATAATATTACTTTTTTAATAAAAAAATTAGGTAGATAACTAATCAACCTCTCCAATAAGAAAAAATCAAATAAATTATTTCCTCCTAATCCCTAATTCCTCTTTTCTGAAGATGTCTAATCGTAAGCATTCAGCCGTCACTAAGCCTCTTATATCAAGTAACATTAATTAGGGTTGGCGCTCAAAAGCAGAGTGTGGGGAGTGTGGGGAGTGTGGGAAGTGTGGGAAGTATCGGGAGAGTGGGAAGACAGAGAAAATTCAAGGAATAATTGTTCGGAGATTTTTCTGTCTCGCGTTACCCCAAAATACTCACTTTTTCAGCAATTTCAACTGAAAAGCTGGTACTTTTTCCAGACTTAAAAAGGGCAATACCTTGAGCTGTAAATGCTTTGAGATTTAATCAGC
>JBFRWR010000103.1:0-8024 GCA_051439685.1 Trichodesmium sp. | reverse complement strand
ATTTTATTAATTCTGTTTTGTTATAATTATCAGGACTTACGAGGAGCGATCGCTTCTGGATAAGAGGATAAATTATGAAGTATTACTCTCTTGCTGTACCTTACTATAGCGGTAAGTCTAATGATTGATAAAACTTTTGGCTAGAACCCAAGGATATTTTTTAGCTCTCAACTGATTTTGTTGATCGCGAAGAGTCAAATCGAGAGCAATACCAATATAACCAAGTGCTTCTGAGAACTGCTTTATATCCCCGTGATACAAATCATTGCCAAGTTTGACTGCAATCTCTATGGGTTCTAGATTCGGCAAACATAATTTTGAGTGGCAGAAAAATGCACTCATATAGAATCCGGTTATACAGTATATGTTTATTTCTACCCAAACTTTCTCGCCTTAAATCTCCCCATCTCCCCATCTCCCCATCCCCCCATCTCCCTAGCTCCCCATCTCATATAATAAATATTCAACCGGATTTGATATCATCCCCTAACTTATCGGTTATATTGAGGTATTGAACTTTGGTTTGTCGCGATCGCAAAATTCAACAGACAGAGTACATTTTTCCTTCAATTTCACTCAAAAGCGGTATCTGAATTTTCGGGAAATTACTAAACCTTTTCAGAAAGCAAGAAACACCAACCCAACTCACTAGAGGCGATCGCTTGATCTTCCATGATTACACGTTGGGTATTTTTGTCCTGGTCACGATTTATTGTGAGGAACTGTCTTTCCCAAAATTAGTGATACTAAATTCAGTTGAGAAATAAGGTTTATTGTCAGGGTAAGCCAGAAATCAAAATGCAGAATGGTTAAAATTATTAGGACAAACTAGCTTTTCATCATCAGATTAAATTTATAGCACTACCCATTACGGTTAGGACAGTTATAAATCCTGGAAGCATTTCCAAGTCTACTGTTCCGTATTCCCTCTTCTCTGTTCCCTAGCGCTCACTGCTATATAATTTTTCTATACTGTTAGTCAATCTCAAAAAAAAATAATCCCACTCTCAAAAGAGTGAGATTATTTAACAAAATCAAACTTCAAATCTTTCTTATAAAGAAGAACCTACACCAACATAGGCGCCATAGAAGAAAAGACCAACTACTACAAGTACACCAGTTCCGGCAACAGTAGCAACTAACCATAAAGGAATTCTACCTGGTTCAGACATCATAATATTTCACCTCATTATTTCAAAATTAACTACTATTTCAAGAAAATTTGTTAACAATTTACTTGTAAACATTCTACCGAACTTTTGAAGCTACACATCACCCAAAAAAGGGTGACATATATATCTATAAATTTCCTTTCTCTGGTTTCTGAATTAGTTAAAGAAATAACTAGAAAACAGAATACCAAGAACAAAAACTAAGAGCAGACCAAGATACAGAGAAGTACGGTTTAATTCTACTGGTTGCTGATTAGTATTAGTATTACGGTCTAAAGGCATAATATTATACTCCTATCTTTGAATAAACTGCATAGCTGCGATGGCTCCTAAAAAGAAAACTGTAGGAACACCAAGAGTATGAACTGCTAACCATCTAACAGTAAAAATTGGATAGCTAACTGGTTGATTTGGATTTCCGCTTGTCATAATTTTTATCTCCCTATATTATTTGATAAATTCATCAATTTGTTGTTTCGCTTCAAAGCGGTCGGAAACAACTGGTAATTCTTGTCTTTGTTCAGTGTAATATTCGTTAGGTCGAGGTGTACCGAAAACATCATAAGCTAATCCGGTACTTACAAATAACCAACCTGCAATAAACAGAGCTGGAATAGTGATACTATGAATTACCCAATAACGAATACTTGTGATAATGTCTCCAAATGGACGTTCACCTGTGCTACCACCAGCCATCTAATTTTCTCCTTTAAATCATCTTAAACTATCATTTTAGATAGTCTTAAAACTTTTCTAAATTTCTCATGCCATAGTTATTAATGGTATGAGTTTTTTTTCTTTCTTAAGAGCAAAGATAGACTAACTTTTTGTCTTCTTTACATCTATTTTTTTATGTCTTAGTTAGACGGGATCAATTCTAACATAGGAAATATAATTTTCATCAAATCAAACAACATTGAGAAACTATATTTTGCTATCTGAGCAATACTACTCAATTAAGTTATGACTAATGATACTTATTTATTGTTAGAGTTGAAAAAGCTTTTCTGTTTAAGCTTCCTCCGAAACCGCTGAACCATTATATTTGAGAACAGTGCCTCTTTGACCTAGAATAAAACCTGTGTCTGAATTGATAAATACAATATTGTAGAAATTTTCAGGAACATCTTCTACATCACGGTCTTTTTCCCAAGTCTCACCTCCATCGGTACTGCGAAGTAAATTACCACTACCCCCAGATACCCAAATTTCATCAGGAGTTCTATAAGCTAAATCTAATAGACCCCAACTTGTAGCATACTCAGGATTAATAGGTTCTCCCCAGTCTTCGAGATTTTCCCCATCACTAAACCGTAGTTGACCACCTCGTGCTAATGACCACAAACGACCATCATCACCAAAACCCATATTTTCTAAACGGCGAGAGTTCTGACGGTTATGAGGAGTCCAAGATTTTTCCCCAGGTTCCCAAGTAGAATAGAAATTCCCCTTCGCCGAAACAGCAATATACTTACCATCAGCAGAACGAGAAATATTTCTGACTACTCCCGCAGCATCCTCTACTTGAGCGTGCCAATTTTGCCCTCCATCTTCAGTCAGATAGATAGCTCCCACATCAGTAGTCATTTCCGCAGTATTTGGCCCTAGAGCAGTAATTGTATTAGGAGCGCCAGGTAGTTTAGAACTTAAATTAATTCGAGTCCAAGACTCTCCTTCATCATTAGTATGTAACAGCAAAGAAGGCTGTCCGACAACCCATCCTTCATTACCATCAAAACTTACAGATGTCAAGCGAACTTTTTCTTCTACTACATTGTCGATAGTTTTAGACTTCCAACTTTCACCACCATCAGTAGTTTCCAGAAGAGTTGTATCACCACCTACAATCCAACCGTGGTCAGGATTACCTGTAAATCCAATATCAAATAAACTAACCTCAGTCGGTAACGGAATTACCTCCCAAGGATTGTAACTCATCTGAGGTAAAAAAGCATTTTTGCAACCGCTACAAAGTATAACTGTTGCTAGTATGACGAAAAATTTTTTCCAGAATTTTACTATTGATTGCATCACATTTAATCATTCATTAATTGAATAATGAATAATGAATAATGGATAATGAAAACTATCTCTAATTATCAATTATCAATTATCAATTATCAATTATTATTATGGCCATCTTATCGTAAACCATATAAACTCAGGAAAAACAAAAATCCTAAAGCTAAAGCGCCAAAAATTAAAATATTTTTCTGACTTGGTGTCAGAGTATTAACACCAAAACCATAACCAAGGTTTTCTTTAAATCCTGAAGGCCCTTCAGTCGGTCCAACATTTATAAATTGAACTTTAGACGCGCCACAAACAGGGCAGCGCCAACCTGGGGGTAAATCAGCAAAATCAGTTCCCGCCGCGATTTTGCCAGCAGAACTTCCTTTTTTTGGTTCATATATATAACCACAAGATCGGCATTCATACCGATCCTGTTCTTCTATATTATTGGCCTCAGTAGCTTGGTCGCTCATAGTTCCCAGAGATTGAATCAGCGATTATGAAAATATCTTTAACTATTATTACAGAATATGACTATTTATAATTAATTGATACCCAACTTGCCTCTTTGAATTTTCAACTTTTGACCTGAAAATTTTGACTTCCGACTTATAATCTGGACTGGCAGTAGAATAACTCATAGGGTCTCTATAATGTTCACAGAAAAGAGTCCTTGTTATTTAGAAAATGTAGGTTAATTGTGTTTGTTCTTAGTGGTTACGAGTATTTTCTAGGCTTCCTGATAATTAGCAGCCTAGTTCCAATTCTGGCCTTAACTGCATCTAAGGTACTCCGGCCCAAAACTCGCGGTCCAGAGCGAGTTAGTACCTATGAATCAGGTGTAGAACCTATTGGTGGAGCCTGGATACAGTTCAATATCCGTTACTATATGTTCGCCCTTGTCTTTGTCATCTTTGATGTAGAGACAGTATTTCTATATCCTTGGGCAGTAGCCTTTCATCAGTTGGGACTCCTAGCTTTTATAGAAGCCCTAATTTTCATTACAATCCTAGTGATTGCTCTAGTATACGCATGGCGCAAAGGAGCTTTGGAATGGTCTTAAGTCCTAATCCTAATCAAAAAATTATTAATCCGATTCAGCAACCCCCTGAAGTTACTCAAGAACTTTCAGAGAATGTTGTCTTAACTACAGTTGACGATCTTTACAACTGGGCAAAACTTTCTAGTTTATGGCCTCTTTTGTATGGTACAGCTTGTTGCTTCATTGAATTTGCAGCTCTCATTGGCTCCAGATTTGACTTTGACCGCTTTGGCTTAGTACCAAGGTCTAGTCCTAGACAAGCAGACCTGCTAATTACTGCAGGTACAATCACCATGAAGTATGCTCCTACTTTGGTTCGTCTTTATGAGCAAATGCCAGAACCAAAATATGTTATTGCCATGGGAGCTTGTACAATTACAGGCGGTATGTTCAGCATGGACTCACCAACAGCAGTTCGTGGGGTAGACAAATTAATTCCAGTGGATGTCTACATTCCTGGCTGTCCACCACGTCCAGAAGCAATTATTGATGCCGTCATCAAGCTCAGGAAAAAAGTTGCCAATGAATCCTTGCAAGAACGGGGCAAACTCCTGCAAGCTCATCGTTACTACAGTGTTAAGCACAACATGAAAGTAGTAGAACCAATTCTCAATGGTCAATATCTACAAACATCTGACCGTCAAGCACCGCCAAAAGAGTTAACAGAAGCAATAGGTATGCCAGTACCACCTGCACTGCAAGCTGCCCAAAAAGAGGAGGTAAATCGTGGCTGAATCAGAAGAAACTCCAGTAGTTGAACCAGGTAAAGTTTCCAAATGGCTGACAGAGAATGGTTTTGAGCATCAATTCTTAGAGCCAGATCATCTAGGGGTAGAAATTATTAAAGTTGATAGGGATTTCTTAATTCCTTTATCCACAGCTTTATATGCTTATGGCTTTAATTATCTACAGTGTCAATGTGCTTATGATGCGGGACCAGGAGCAGACTTAGTAAGTATGTATCACTTGGTCAAAGTTACTGACGATGTAGAGCAACCAGAAGAAGTACGGGTAAAAGTATTTGTCCCCAGAGACGATCCTAGACTTCCTTCCGTTTATTGGATTTGGAAGTCAGCAGATTTCCAAGAGCGGGAATCTTATGATATGTATGGCATTGTCTACGAAGGACATCCTAATCTCAAACGAATTTTGATGCCGGAAGACTGGGTAGGTTGGCCGTTGCGTAAGGATTATATTTCCCCAGAATTCTACGAATTGCAAGATGCCTACTAATTTTATCTCAAAATTTTAACCTAAGTAAGTAGGTAGTGGACTGACAGACCTTAAATGTTGCAATAGTAGGGGTCGAGCTTAGTGGAAATTTTCATGCTTACCCTAAGATTAACTAAGCTCGCCCTCATTCACATTAATTAGTTGTGTCAGTCCAGTCAGTCTAATTAAACGTAAAAAAAATTGTAGGGGCAGATTTAACTGCAAATCTTGACTTAAACAAGTTATAGCTCTGAAAACCTGCCCTCTAACATTCGGTTTATTTTTGCTCACCTACTTAGTAAAAATAGGTTGTAGGTAATAAGTGAAAAAAACATAAGACAGAGAAAATACTTTTGACTAAGAGATTTAAAATATCAAAATCTTTTCAATAGCTATTTTCTACAGTCTTGGAAAATAGAATAAATTTTCTCTGGTATTGGAACTTGTCAAGGGTAAGTAACGTCCCGACACCAGATAGCACCCCCCTATTTTGGGTGGGTGCTTAATATTAATAGATTTAATACTTAAATTCTGCTTATGGCCTTAAGAGTAAATTGTGCTGGTATATTTTCCAATCTAATTGTCACATTCTTGTCAACCTGATATAATCCTCAGCGTCTGCGCTTTAGCTTTACTTATTATGGGTGATAAGCATCATATTGATTTAAGGTATATCTGTATTCTTGATTTAGTGGTTAATAGCCATTAGTTAAATACAAAATCACTATTAACTATATATTTTTTGGTGGAGGAGTTAGAACGTGAGTGATAATAATGAGCTACTGGCCACCCAATTAGGTGGCGGTGGCAATATAGTAGGTGTCACATTTAATGATGTAGATAGTGATGGGGTCTTTGATTCAGAAGACCAAACAATATCCGGTGTTACAGTCTTTGTGGATCAAAATAGGGATGGTCTACAAAACCCCAATGAATTATTCTCAGTTAGTCGTCCAGATGGAGCCTATAGTTTCTTAGGATTACTAGATGGTGAATATCCACTCAGACAAATTCCCCCTGATGGTACTACTTCAACAGCTCAAGAACCGATAGTAGTACCCGTAGTCAATGCGGATATGGTCAGGGATATCAGAATCAACTTTGGTAGTGCCATAGGTGGTCCCCCTCCTGGCCCAGGTCCTGGCCTAGGAAGTATTTTTGGTTTTAAGTATAATGACATAAACCGTAATGGCTTTCGAGACCCCGCAGAACCAGGTTTACCTGGATTTACTATATATCTAGACCAAAATAATAATGGTCAGTTAGACCCTGAAGAACCCTCATCAATAAGTGGAGATGATGGTGAATTTGCTTTTACCAATCTACCGCTGAATTCAACTTACGGTATTCGGGAAGTTCCGGAGCCAGGTTTCCAGCCAACTATCCCGGAACCTGTATTTGTTACCCTGAATAGAGACCAGCCTACTGTTGCAGATTTTCCATTTGGTAACGCGGTAATTGGCCCAGGTACAGGTAACATCAGTGGTGTATTATTTGAAGACTCAGACATTGATGGTATTCGTGACTCTGATGAACCTGGAATTTCAGGCGAAGAGGTATTTCTTGATGGAAACAGAAATAGCATTCTAGATGAAGGGGAAGTTGTCAGTATAACTGATGAATTTGGTTTTTACTCATTCATCGAAGTCACACCTGGTCTATTTAATGTTGATGTTATCCGGGACTTAGACGAAGCAAGAACAACTCCTAACCCAGTAATTATTTTCACTGGTACAGAAGATGTACCACCAATTGTGGTTGAAGACATTGGTATAGTTACTCCTGGTGGTACAGGTAATGTTGAAGGAGTTAAATATCTCGATGCTAATGCTAATGGGATTTTAGATCCTGACGAACCTGGGATACCGAACTTTACCATCTATGCAGATACCAATAGTAATGAAATTCTAGATGTTGGTGAACCGTTCGATATTACTAGCGCAAATGGCAGTTACTTCTTAGCTAATTTACCAGCAAACCGCCTAGTCACTATTCGGGAAGCGGAAGAACAACTAGGATTTAGTTTAGTACCCCCCCAATCTCGAACTGTTGATGTACCTGATGGCGGAACATTATCAGGGGTTAACTTTGGTAATGCTGAAGTTAATGGAATCTCAGGTATTGTTTTCTTAGATAACAATTCTAATGGAGCCATTGATCTAGGAGATGTAATTGTCTCAGACATTCTCGAAAATATCGGTATATCAGATGGAGATATAGGTCTATCAAACTTTACTGTTTATTTAGATCTAGATCAAAATGGCATCTTTGATCCAGACGAACCTTACAGAATTACTAATGAACGAGGTTTCTACAGCTTTAATACTCTACCTCCAGATGAGTATGTTGTTAGAGTAGTACCTCAACCTGGTTTTACCCTGACAACACCAGACCCCGTAATTGTTTTCACCAGTGGGGAAGATGCCAACTTTGTTAATATTGGTCAAGCTCCTGACACTCCAAGGCTTCGAGATGATATAATCGGTAAGAAATTTAACGATTTTAATTCCAATGGAGTCTTAGATTTCGGAGAACCTGGTTTAGCTAATTTCACTCTTTATTTAGATGTGAATGGCAA
Organism: Trichodesmium sp.; assembly: GCA_051439685.1. Lineage (GTDB taxonomy): Bacteria > Cyanobacteriota > Cyanobacteriia > Cyanobacteriales > Microcoleaceae > Trichodesmium. The sequence goes on along the minus strand of JBFRWR010000103.1, from coordinate 7 downwards.
CAATATA
>JBFRWR010000102.1:0-4124 GCA_051439685.1 Trichodesmium sp. | reverse complement strand
GTTGTCGAATCCCCATATCCGTATCCCTCACCACACATAGAATACGTTCCGACTCACCCTCTGATTCCACCACCAACCAATGCACCCGGTTTTCTAACTCTGGCGTACTCCAACCTTCAGGATGTTCTAATGCTGCATTCGGTAAAATAATCCATTCATAACCGCACTTTTTCAAAAGACGGATAAATCTCAACGCTTCCCCAGGATCGCCAGTCATTCCCATCTCCGGAGGCCAAAACCCTCTTACCCGTGATAGTGCATCCTCCCCAAACAAATCTGCAAACACCTTTCGCCATTCCATAATTTGAGCTTCATGATCTCGTTCTGGAGTAGCAGGAAAATAACAGTGACTATATGCACTACCAGTAAATTCTATTGTGTCAGGATACTCATTTAGGACTTCTCGCCAGAGGCTAATTACATCTCCTACTGCTTCCCCATCAACATGAAGATTAGAGAAAATACCATTTGTAGAGAGTTTTGCCATCTCTTCCAGCAATACCCCAGAATAATCTACCATCATCCGGGGTTGATGACCTTCTTCAGATAGTTGTTTAGCGTAACGAGCAGGATTTTTGTATGCTTGGGCAAACCATTGGGCATTCCAATGCTCTTCTGAATTGGGTTCACCATTGAGCATTTTTTCTAAGTTTCCCTGTAATTGGCCATTATGCCAAATCGGAGGTTGGTGAAAGTGTAACCAGGGAACAAATAAGACTTGCGGATTATTTAACACTTCGGCTGCTCCCTGGTACAAGACCACTAATTTATTTGTTCTTTATACCACAGAAAATAAAATCAATTCTTTCTTCCTACTCCCTACTCCCTATACCTAAAATCCAAAATTCAAATCTACAATTATGAGCTGGCCATCAAAAGCATAGAAAGTAACTTTATAAATATTTTGGCTACTTACAGTTAATTGAGCATTCGGAGAAATGATTGAATTAGAGTTAAGCAAGTTTGAGGCAGCCATTTCGTCTTCAGCTAAGAGTTCTTCATTTTGATTATAGGCAGATAAAATAGTCCGGCGGGAACTTGTGACCAGTCCACTAACGAACTTGACTGGATATTTAAAGTTAATTTCTATTAGACCACTTTTGGGAGCGCCCATTAAAACTTTGATACCTGGAGGAACTGCGAAAGCTGGATTTGAGGGTTCAATGGCGATCGCGTTAGAGAAAGTCAGGCCCCAGTTCTCAAATTGATGGTCTACTATTTCAAAGGATTCTAAATTTTCTAGGCCAACGCGGATAGAGCTAGGCATTGTTGAAAGTTTGAATAATTCTGATTCAGCCTGGTCATACTTAGGAGTAGCTACAAATTCATATCCATTTTGGACTGTGAATTTATTGGTTGTAGGGTTGATGTTCTGGGTTGTATCAATCTGAAAACTCTGCAGCATAGGACCTCCTGAATCAAGTCGTAATTGTTTAGGGGGTAACACCCCTCGCTTATTCTTACTTATAGCTTATTCTTGTGATATGCGCTTTGACCAGGAAAATTTTCGTTTGTGCTTTAATAAATTGAAATTATCATCTTAGCCAAACGTTTCATTCCCTCTTCAATATCCTCATCAGAAGCTGTCAAACTAATCCGAATACACTGTTGTTTATGAGGCCATTCTTCCCGTAAACCAGGGAAAAATGAACTGCCAGGAACTACAATAACCCCCACTTCTTTGAGCTTTTGATAAAATTCCCAGTCAGTCATCGGCAAATCTTTTAACCATAACCAAGCAAAGATTGCTCCCTCAAACCGATGGAGAAACCAGGGCAAATTCTTTGGTAAAGCTGTTTCTAAAGTTGATTCTAAAATCGAAAACTTATTTTGATAAAAAGGCCGAATTACTTGAGTCGAAATTTCTGCCAGAGCGCCAGAATTAATCGCATAAGTGGCGATCGCCTGTCCATAACGAGGTGAATGGATACACATATTAGTCTGAAAGGCTTGCAAAACCTCAATTATTCGTTCATTCCCAATCGCCACACCAATTCTTTCTCCTGGAAGTCCAGCTTTTGATAAACTCAGACAATGAACAATATTCTCCCCAAAAACAGGTTCCATATCCACAAAATTTAATCCTGGATAGGGGGGAGCATAAGCAGCATCCACAAATACTGGCACATCATAACCACTAGCTTGATGGGCAATTTTCTTCACCTCATCCACACTAATCACATTACCAGTAGGATTACAGGGGCGTGAGAAAATGACACAACCAGTATTTTCATCAATCACCAGTTGACTAAAGTCTGGACAATATTTGAAACGATGGGCCTCATCATCTATTTCTAGAGTAGGTTTATAAGCAATAACTGCTTCTGGGACTAAACTAACTCCGCCATAACCAGTGTAGTCTGGGCTGAGAGGTAGAACAATTTTTTTCAGAATTTGACTATCAGTATATCCACCAAAAGCATTAGCAGCATAAAAATAGATAGACTGAGAACCTGGAGTAATCAAAATATTGCGATCGCTTAAACTCAATCCGTAGCGAGAATTAAAATCATTAAGCACTGCATCAATAAAAGGTTGATAACCTTGAGAAGAACCATAACGTCCAACTACCTCTCCATATTCTGGACTAGCGAGTAATTTTGTGGTACAGCCTTTCCACAATTGTTCTACCTCTGGCAAAACTAAAGGGTTTCCAGAACTGAAGTTAAGAAATTCCTGACCTTGACCTGCTCGTAAGGTGGCAATAATATCGGCCATAATAGCTCGCACACCTGTAAGGCGGGACATTGTTGTACCAAATTGACTCAAGGCAGGATTAATCATAGGATTCAATTAAGATATAGATTGACATCTAGTTAATTTTAGTCCAGTAGTGGTGTGATACGCCTAATAACGTTGCAATAGTAGGGGCGGGTTTAACGTTAAATTAACGAGTTTAACCATTACCATTAGATTGAATAAACCAGTCCCAAAATCTAACGCACCATTTTAGCTGTGTCTGTTCACTACTGAACTTTTGAATTTTGACTTTTAACTTTTGACTTCAAGAATGGACACTACAAATATTTGGCAAGTAGATTATTATCGCCGTCCCCTCAAGGACAAGCAAGGCCAACAATTATGGGAATTATTAATTTGTACTCCTACTCGTAGCTTAGAATTTATTGCTATGTGTCCCCAGTCAGAAGTTAATGCTAATTGGGTAGTGGCACAACTAGAAAAAGTGGGTCAAGACCAGGATCTACCTGATACAATTCAAGTATTTCGACCTCAGTGTTTGGGGTTAATAGAAACTGCTGCTCAAATATTAGGTTTGAAAGTCGAAGCAACTAGACGCATAACTGCTTTAAAAGAATGGTTGCTGGAGAGGGCGCAACAATATCAGGAGATGGAAACATATACTGGGGAATTTTATGAACCCTTGGTATTAGATGCTCCTCCTCCTGTACCATTAGCTGAAAATCTTTGGGGCGATCGCTGGAGATTTGCGACATTACCTGCTGTTAATATTGAGGATATTATTGAATATCCTATGCCGATTTTATCAGCTCCAAAATTTCTTTTACCACTAAATTTAGGATTATCTTCAACTACTTTAATACCAGGAGTAGTTATAGATGGTGGTCGTCAATCTATGATGTTAGCTAGATGGTTAGAAACTACGAAACCATATCTTTTAAGATATATTCCTGGCGATCCTGATGGGTTAATCCTAGAAGCGGGGTTAGTGGATCGATGGGTGGTTACTACTTTTTCCGACCCTGAAATGTCAGGAGCAGCTCAATCTTATGAGCAAAGAAAACAGCAGAGTCAAGGGTTACATTTTTTGTTAGTGCAACCTGATGATTCTGGAATGACTTATACTGGGTTTTGGCTTTTAGGCTAGCATTAATGGATAATTGATAATGGATAATGGATAATTGATAATTGATAATTGACGTTTCTGGAAAATAAATAAACCTTTTAGTTATCTGAGCTAAAGAAAGAACAAGCCACCATAAAAAATCATTTTTCCTGTCTTTTTCGTAAAAATATCTTATATCATGTCCGGATAAGAGCGATCTGGAAAAAACTTGCTCCTCTTTAATAGTTGAAAACTTCCTCTTTAATACTTAAAAACTTCCTCTTCTTCCCTCCTGACTCCTGTACGGACGTTGCATGCA
>JBFRWR010000101.1:0-6745 GCA_051439685.1 Trichodesmium sp. | reverse complement strand
AACAATCTCTTCGGTATCTACTACCTTTTGTTCCTATTATGAAAGGAGGAGAAGAAGAAGTCACTGTGAGAAAAGCATTGCAACTTTTACGAGAGGATGGAGAGCTTTTAGAATTTGAAAATTTACTCGCGTTTTTTGCTACATTTGTATTGAATACCAAAATAGTACAACAAATAATGAGGTGGGATATGGCAGTATTAGAACAATCTCCTTGGTATCAACAGATATTACAAGAGGGAATGCAAAGAGGTATACTCTCTGGAATAGAACTAGGGTTAGAATTGAAATTTGGTTCATCTGGAAAAGAGATATTTTCAGAGATTAATACTATTGAAAATATTCAGGTTTTAGAAACAATTTTGGCTTCTATCAAAACTGTAGAAACTATTGAGGAATTACGGCAAGTTTATCAGTCACATTCTTAAAAGGGAACAGGGAATAGGGAACAGGGAACAGGGAAAAGAAAGAAGTCCAGTAGGGTGTGTTAATGAAATGTAACGCACCGCTTGTCCCAAACTGTGGGATAATTAATTCAAGTTTTTATTATTGAAGATGTCTAATATTATCGGTGTGTTAAGCTTTCGGTGCGTTACGCTGCGCTAACGCACCCTACTGGACTGACACAGCTAATGAGAGTGCATTAGGGCGGGTTTACTTAATCTTAGGTTAAGCATGAAAATTATTGCTAAAACCCGCCCCTACTATTGCATCATTTAAGGTGTGTCAGTCCACTACTGGACTGTTTCTCATCAGAACAGTTGTCAATCAGAATAACTTGACTTAGAATTTCGGAGATAAAAATAATTAGTAATGGGGAGTGGGGAGAGATCGGATGTATTAGATATCTCCTACTTATCCAATCATCAAATCAATTATTACCAATTTTTTATCAATTAATCCTCCCTCCAACCTATTTTCTAGAGATACACTTAGGGCTTGTATACTTTTAGCGATCGCTGCTAACAATCAAATTTTATTTGACATTTTTGATTCTGCCATTAACTTCGGCCAAATTATTAGGAAAAATCCCATCCAAGTCAATATAGGAATCGAAACAATAACTGTTAACCAAACCATTTTAAATATAAACCAACTACCACTAATAATAGTAATTCCTGTCAAAAGTATTGACCAAGGTTGGCACCACCAAGGTTTGTAATTCCACGGGTTAAATTTTTCTGGTTCAACTGAGTTGTTCATAATAAATAATGTTAGGTTTTCAAGCTTCAATTAATTCAGAGATTCAAAATATAGAATCTCCTAGTTTGGTAGAATCAACAAGACTTATTAAGGAGGTCGGAAAAACTAGGATTTGAGATTGCTTCCTATCGTCGCAATGACAAGTGTTCAATCCGATTCTATATCACTCCACAATCTCAAATATTCAAAATCTAATATTTTTCGTCTAGCTTTGAGAACTCCCAATATATCGCGCCATTGTTTATTACCATTATTAATTAATGAACTTAATCCCTACTCCCTAAGCGTTTAGTAATTTGTTTAATAATACCACTGAGAATTGCACCTCCCATCAAAATTCCAATAGCTGGAGTAAATACTGGTTCCCATAACCTATGCCAAAGATCGAGACCTAAAGACACTCCTGAATAACGACCAATAACAGCGACGGCGAACCAGGCAAAACCAATTATGACTAGAAATACATCTACTACTAAAAATGTATCTAACCAGTTGAGTAATTTATCTTTCATTGTTAGTAATTTCCTGTAAATATTTTAATTTATTATAATCTAATTAAGGTGAGTAGGCAAAAATTTTTGATACTGATACTTGGTTATATTCTCTATTCCCTATTCCCTACTCCCTACTCCCTTATAGGTATAAAAATAGTTATAGTGGTTTGCTGCCCAGGAATACTTTGGATAATTAATTTGCCATTATGTAATTCGGTAATTCGTTTAGCAATAATTAGACCTAAACCTGAACCTTGTTGCTCGTATGTTTTGCGATTAAATTGTTTATAAGCTCCTACATTAGAAATTTCATTAAAACTCATTCCTTTGCCATGATCTATAAAATCAACAGCAAAAATATTGTGCATTAATCTACCTACTAATTCCACTTTGCTACCTGGGTTAGAAAATTTAAAAGCATTGTCTAACAATTCATCTATAATTTTTCTAAAATTAGGTTCGGAAATTTTTAAATGTGCATTTTCTGAAACAATATCTAAGTCTTTTGAGCGATTAAAATTTTCTGCTTTTTTCATGGCAACATCTCTCATTATTGACTTCGGATTACTCAGAGAACCTGTTTTAAATAATTGTAATCTATCTCTATCTCGTGATAATAACTCTAAATCTGTATATAGTAAAAAATTCTGAATTAGTCTATATAAACGGTGGGCAGAAATGTTAATATTTTGGAGCATTGTCAGAATTTCTTCCTCTTCCAAATCTTGAAAGTCTTCCATCAGAAATTCTGAAGAACCAATAATTCCATTTAGTGGGGTGCGTAATTCGTGAGGTAGAGATAAAGTAATACTACTTCTGAGGTCATCTAATTGTTCTTGAGTTCTTCTTTCAATAGTGTCTTTTTTGTCTAATCTAGTAGAAATTGCTTTCATTAATTCATTTCTGGTAAAAGGCTTTGTTAAATAATCATCTGCTCCTAATTCCATTCCTTCTCTTAAATCAGCTTTTGTAGATTTCGCAGTTAGAAAAATAAATGGTATTGCTTCTGTTACTAAATTTTTGCGTAATAACTTCAATACTCCATAACCATCAATTTCGGGCATCATTACATCACAAATAATTAAATCAGGAATTTCTTCTTGAGCTTTTTTGACTCCAATTCTGCCATTTTCTGCCGTGATTACCGCAAAATCTTCTGCTTCTAAAATATCTGTAATAATTGTTGAAATAACTTTATCATCTTCAATCACTAGAATCTTTTTCATCTATATTTTCCTTTGATAAATTCAATGGTAATACAACTGTAAATGTAGTGCCAACCCCGACTTCACTTTCTATAAAAACCTGACCTTGATGTAAATCTACAAAGTTTTTAACTATAGTAAGTCCTAATCCTGTACCAGGAATATTAGCAGTATTTTGAGCGCGGTAGAAGGAGTCAAATAAATATTTTTTTTCGGTTTTGGGAATACCAATACCTTGATCTTGAACTTGAAAAATTGCATAGTTATTTAAGTAAAAAAGTTTCAGATAAATATCACCACCTTGAGGAGAATATTTGACGGCATTCCACAATAAATTATAGAGGATATGTCTTAATAATTTGGCATCTATGCAAACTTCTTGAGGTGTTGTTTGTGATGTTTTGGGGATTAATGGTAATAAATTATTTTGGTAATCATTTTGATTTTTCTGGTTTGAATCTAACTGCAATATTTTATTTAAAATACTTTTTGGCAGATGATTTTGACTGCTTAATTCTTGAACAAGAAAAGTAAGGGAATGTTCACTACTAATACTAAGTTTAATATCTTCTATAATATCTTGACAGAAGTTTTCTAATGCTAAGGGTGCTGGATTAAAATCAAAATTACCTGATTCTGTTTTGCCAATAACTAATATATCATTAAGTAACCCTGTCATTTGTTGAACTGTACCTTGAATGCGATGTAAATAAGTTAGTTTTTTTTCTTCATTCCATTTATGACTGTAGTGTTCTAATGCTTCTGCAGATGCTAATATTGTAGTTAAGGGAGTCCGAAATTCGTGGGATGCCATCGAAATAAATCTAGATTTAAGTTGATTTAGTTCTTTTTCTATTTCTAATGCTTTTCTAGTTTCTGCTTCTGCTGACTTCCGCTCTGTAATGTCTTCAATATCTCCTTCGTAAGCAATGAGTTTACCTGCGGTATCGTAGACTGCTCTAGCATTTTCAGAAATCCAAACAATACTGCCATCAACACGATAAGCTTGAGACTCAAACTTTAATACTGTTCCATCCCTACGAATTAAATTAATAAATTCGTCTCGACGACTAGAGTCAACATAAATTTCTTTGCCAATATGATTTACTTTTTCGATCAGTTCCTCTGGTGAGTCATAACCAAATATTTTAGCTAAAGTACGATTAGCATAAATATAACGCCCATCTGGTGTTGATTGAAAAATACCTTCAACTGAATTCTCAAGAATGCTGCGATATTGAGCTTCAGTCGAATGTAGTTTCTTATAAATATTAAATTCTTTGTTTTGCAGAGACTCATACAAATATACGGATAGATCGCAAATTAAACATACCCAGAAAAGACCAAGACACATCTTGACTAAGTTCCAATTCCAGGGAAATACATCAAAGCCAAGAATGTGATTGACGCCAAAGTAGTAACCTAATATAGTAACTTGGGATATTAGATGCAGAAACCATTTAACTGGTATTAAGGTCGCTTGAGTAAAGAAAGTTAACATCCAGGTCAAAAACTCAGGCTGGATATTTCCTGTGATTGTATCTGAAATTTGGTCTATCATGGTCAGCGCCCAGGAAAAGCTGAGAAAAATAAGACTTAAATAACGATGACCCCAACTGCTTCGCAATAGTAATATACAGCTCAGTAAAATTAAATGTATTAACATTCTGGCAATTCCCCACTCCTCTAAACTGGGATATTTACCTTGTATGAAAAACATTAGATTGAGAATGGTTCTACTCAAAAAGAAGAAAAAAGCTAGCCACAATGCTAACTTTAGTCGAGCGATTAAAAAACGATGTTGCCACTGTGGATAGGAGAGATTCGTCAAGTCTCTACAATTTTCAGAGGTAGGGTTCGCACTATCTAAATAAGTGATTATTTGCTGAACTGGAGATAGTCGCTGTAGTTTCCTGAGCCATCCATTGAGCATTGCTAGTGAGATTGAAATGTCAGATTTAGATTAATTAACTTTGTAACATTAGAATACCACTATATTAGACATCTCCAAAAAATAAATAAACCTGGCGTTGGTGAAGCGCGTGTATGATACTAATCTTAATTATTTAGGAGTCAGGAGTCAGGAGTCAGGAGTCAGGAGGAAAGAAAGAATAGTAGAGGGAGAAAGTTTTTTTGTTCACGCTCTTATCCCAACAAGAAATCATACCTCAAATCACCAACGCCCTGAAATGAAAAGCGCTGTAATATTGGCCCAGGAATCTGTCCGTTATAGCTGAATAAATTCATTAGGACTGACGCAAAGACACCCGGTTTATACGATAAATCGTTGTTTTTAATCAAAGAAGTCTACGAGAAACCCGGTTTCTGGGTTCTGCTGCGTAAGTCCTGTTAATCTCTTGACCATCGAGCAAAACTCTGCCTTCTCCAGCAGTAAGGGAAACATCTAATAAACCGTTGCTGCTAATATAACGTTTTGGGGAACTAGAGAGAATTTTCTGCTGGCCATAAGTCGTTCTTGAGAGTAAAATAGCTCCAGCAATTGAACTAGCCATAGTCATAAATTCTCGACGTTTCATCTATTCTAGATAAAATTGTTTACTATAGCTCTATTTTAACTTTCTAGCTAAAAGAAGAGTCAATAATAGAAAAAAACTATATTCAATATGACATTAGGAGGCACAAATGCGTAGTAAACGCTCAAAACCTTGGATTCATCGTAATTCACGTTTCATTATTGCAGGTATCGCTGCTGTAGGTGCTGCAATAACAGCTTATCTAACTATAGAAAGGTTAACAGGGGGGACAGTTACTTGTCCTATAGCAGATTGCGATCAGGTACTCCAAAGTCCTTATGCTACTGTCTTTGGTTTACCTCTAGCTCTGTTTGGCTTTTTAGCTTATGCTGGTATGGGAACAATGGCGATCGCTCCTTGGTTAGTTAATCCAGATGCTTATAAAGAATTACGCTCTAAGTTAGAAGACTGGAGTTGGTTACTGATGTTTGTAGGCGGGGTATCCATGACTCTTTTCAGTAGCTATCTGATGTATGTAATGGCATTTGAGATTAAATCTGTGTGTTTTTATTGCATCGGTTCGGCTATTTGTTCTCTAGCTCTATTGACTTTAGCATTAATTGGTCGTAGTTGGGAAGATATTGGGCAGTTATTTTTTATCGCTATAATTGCTGGAATGATTACTATCGTGGGAACCTTTGCAGTTTATGCTCCAATTCATAGTCCTACTGCAAGCAAACAGGATGTCTATGGAATTACAACTCCTTCGACTCCCGCAAAAATTGCATTAGCGGAACATTTAACAGAAGTAAATGCTAAAATGTATGGCGCTTATTGGTGTAGTCATTGTCAGGATCAAAAGAAGTTATTCGGTAAAGAAGCTGTAAGTAAACTTAATTATATTGAGTGCGATCCTAATGGTGAAAATGCTCAACCACAATTATGCACAACAGCAGGTATTAAAGCATATCCGACTTGGGAAATTAATGGCAAGTTGGAGGAGGGTGTAGTTTCTTTAGATAATTTAGCTAAGTTATCGGGTTATCAAGGTTCGACTGACTTTAGTAATCCTTGAAATAGCACTCAGAAGTCACCTGATAAAAGTTGAATCATCAGGGGTTTCAATATAGTGGGGGACTTATATTAATAGCGGGCAAGATGCCCGCACTGCAATATTTTCACCATTTACCTTGTACCCCATTTGCCCGAAATCTACTGTATCATATATAATCCGCATAATTACTCTAGCTTGCGTCATTGCGACTGGAACGGAGTGGAAGGTTTCACTTTCCTACGGAATGCTAAAGCAAACGTGACATGTTTGCGGAGCATTCTGGAACAGAAATGCGCAGCATTCCGTAAGGAAAGCAAT
>JBFRWR010000100.1:0-11170 GCA_051439685.1 Trichodesmium sp. | reverse complement strand
ATATACAATCCGGTTATACAGTATAGCGTTTCTCACTCTTTCTGAGGTACAGTTGTTTTTCTCTTACCCTACTCCCCATTTCCTCATCTTCCCTACTCCCTACTCCCTACTCCCTACTCCCTAAAACCAAGGAATGCGGGTACCTCACGCTTCTTGGGAATTGCTATAATTAATTATCAATTTTCTGATACAGCCTGAGATAAACTTGTATTTTTTCTTTCTTAATCATCTGAAAAATCAACCATCGAATATCAGTATCGTTAAAAAAAGTTTTTATTTATAATCAGCTAAATATTTTTTGCTTGTGTCCTATCCTCTTAACAGAATAATTAAGGTTTCAAAGCTCTCCTTTAAATGAGAAACAAGAAAAAAATTTCCTTTTAGTCAATCCTTTTCTGGAAAAGAGGAGGTAATTATTTATTATTCATTATTAATTGTTGAAACATCTTACCTCAGTCGGGGGAAGTCGCGACTCCCCCCGACTCGCGTATTTTCATCAATAAACATCTCCAACAATAAAAAATCAAATAAATTATCGGGCGTTGCTGAATAGTAATGATTTTTAGACTAAGTATCAACGTCAAACATAAGTTTTTCAATTTTACCTTCAGCTACTTACCATTACATTTCAGCAATACCAATTATCGTACATCAATAATCAATTATTTCCTCCTATTCCCTCTTTTCTGGAGATGTTTAATATATATACTTGATAAATTCTGTATTAATAAAACCAACAAAATATGACTTTAAAAATATTTCTAATCCAATTCCCGTCGCCCCTCCAACGCCCTAGCCAAAGTCACCTGATCAGCATATTCTAAATCTCCTCCCATGGGCAAACCAAAAGCAATACGAGTAACTTTTGTAAAAGGTCTTAACAACTGACCAATATATAAAGTAGTCGTCTCTCCCTCCACACTTGGACTAATAGCAATAATAACCTCCTGAATATTTCCCTGACTGACTCGCCGTACCAAAGGTTGAATACTCAACTGTTCTGGCCCAATACCATCCATCGGCGAAATGACCCCTCCCAGAACATGATATTGACCCTTATATTCCCGCGTCTTTTCCAAAGCAATTAAATCACGGGAGTCAGAGACCACACAAATAATTTCTTGGTCTCGCTGAGGGTTACGACAAATTTCACACACAGGTTCGGCCGATAAATGAAAACATTTCTCACATAAACCAACCTTTTTTCTCGCCTCAACTAAAGCTTGAGCTAAAGCTTGAATTTCTGCTTCGGGACGCTTAATAATATGTAGTGCCAGACGTTGTGCTGTTTTCGGGCCAACTCCAGGCAACCGTTGTAACTGTTCAATTAATCTAGCTAAAGGTCGAGTATAAATTTTGGACTGCCTCCAATTCAGTTATCAGTTAGCCTCCTAGATCGGAGCTAGGCTATCAGTACCAAATACTGTTTGCGCAGCATTCCGTAGGAAAGCATCCAGCTTGAGACCTTATTGTTTAGTCACAACCTGCTATTTGATTGTAGCGATAAATAGTTTTACTATCAGAAAAAATAAACATTATAAATTCTTACTTTCTAACTTATGGCTTTTGATATTTGACTTATGACTCATTATCACAAAGGGGGCGAGTCTAGCTAAATAATTTGTAACACGATGAAATTAAGGCGGAACCAGCCCATAGGATTACAAAATTTCATACCACTAACTTGTCTTCTCCTTTTTCCATCTGCTTATGGCGATCGCTTATCCTAAACCAAATCTTAAAAAATTAATGCCTTTTAAGATTTGCCGACTATGTTGGAAATAGAAGTAATAAGCCTAAGTCCTTGACACTCCATGGACTAAAGTCGCATGGATTCGTGACTAGGAGCTGTAAATCGGGTTAAAACCACGATTTTCACATTGCTCGTTTACGAAGTATTGCCGTTAGGCAAAACGGCCACATTGCCAGTACCGTACCGTAGTAGGCATACAGCAGCAGCTCACGCTTACGGTGCCAATCGCCACTACTCTCTCCGGCCAAAAACCATTGAGGCTACTTTTTGTAGTATTTTGTTGGGTGATTCACTCGCTCTGAGGTACAACGTGCTGTCTAACGGCTGGAAACAGAGTGCTGGCAAGCACCGAGCCACCTTTTCGGTTAGCTACCCTTTAACTGAAGCGTCCACTAGATATCGGGCTTTCACCATGATTCAGAGGTCTTCATGTCTTTAGGATTTAATTATAACACTAATTTTGACTACGGGTTAAAACCCGTCGAATCGTTTCCATCCAGCCGTTAAAACAGGCTGGTTTCCGACTTACCGAATTTTTTATTATGACTGAGCAAAAAAAAATTAAGAGAAGTATTATTATTACCCTAGTATTAATCTCTTCAATTTCTTTAACAGCTTGTGACTCTAGTAGCTCTAGTAGCTCTAGTAGATACAATCGCCAAGTCTATAAAAGTCTCGAAGACTGTCGCGCAGAATGGGGAGGAGTTGACAAATCCGAACTAATAACTGATGGCAGTTATCCACCTGGATATTATTATGGCCCCTACTACTATCGGTCTAACTATAGTGGTAGATACCTTTATCGAACTACTAATGATAGCTTTCAATACGTTCCCAATAATGTAGGTATTGTCAAAAGTTCTTCGGGAAGGTCTACAACTTCTGTTGGTACAGTCACTAGAAGTGGTTTTGGTAGTAGAGGTGGTAGAGGTGGTAGTAGTGTTGGCGGTAGAGGTGGTGGCAAAGGTTGATATAGCGCTACGCGCAAGTCAGAAGTTAGAAGTCAGAAGTAATCCCTGAGTGAGTTTAAGTATTTAGAAATCTCTGTGCCCTATTTGTGTAGTGACACAACACCAATTTGATCAACTTGAGCTACTTAGGAGAGTAGTTAGGAGGTAAGGTGAGTAGCCTTACTTTTTGAATTTGGTACAATGAAAATTGAAACAGAAAATAAGCAGGTACACAAAATTAATTACACATCCTAGTTGATCCCCTGTTCCCTGTTCCCTGTTCCCTCTCTCAACTAGAAAATTTATTTTGCACAACTACTTAGCAAATGAAAAGGATAAATATTGAACCTCGTGCCAACTGGCAGCAGAAATGTGAAGCAGTTGGCTTTCATTTTTATAATATGTACGGGCAACCATATTGGTATGAGTCAGCTTGCTATCATTTCAGCGCTTCAGAAATAAATCAACTGGAAGCAGCAACCGACACTTTACAAGAATTGTATATTGAAGCAGCAGAGCGAATTATCCAAGAAGACCGTTTTTCTCAATTATCTGTTCCGGAACAGTTTGCGGAATTATGTCGCCAGTCTTGGGAAAGAGATGACCCCAGTCTTTATGGTCGTTTTGACTTTGCTTATGATGGTGTCAACCCACCGAAGTTATTAGAATATAACGCTGATACACCGACTGCTCTTTTGGAAACCAGCGTGGTGCAGTGGACTTGGTTAGAGGAAATGTTTCCGGAAGCGGATCAATTTAATTCTGTACATGAAAAGTTGTTGGCAGCTTTTGAGGAAATGAATGGTTTAGGAGGAGAGACTTTATATTTTAGTTGTGAAAAAGAAACTTTGGAAGATTTGGGAACAGTTGAATATTTGCGAGATTTAGCAATTCAAGCAGGATTAAATACTGAACATATTTATATAGATGATATTGGTTGGAGTGAAGATTTAGAAGTTTTTTGTGATTTGGATAATCAAATTATTCGTCACTTATTCAAGTTGTATCCTTGGGAATGGATGATGCGAGAAAAATTCGGGAAATATCTATTATTAGAACCGATGAAAATCATCGAACCTGCTTGGAAATTAATTTGGAGTAATAAAGCTATTCTGCCTATTCTTTCGGAATTTTTTCCAGACCATCCTAATTTATTGCCTGCCTATTTTGACTCTGGAAAATTATCTCATCCCTATCTGAGTAAACCTGTTTTTTCTAGAGAAGGTGGAAATATTACTGTTTATTTTGGAGATAGAGAATATCAAACCGAAGGAATATATGAAGACGAACCTTTAATTTATCAATCCTATTATCAATTGCCGAATTTTGATGGTTATTATCCTATTATTGGTGCTTGGGTTATTGGTGGAGAAACTGCTGGTATTTGTGTTAGGGAAGACCAGGAAATTGTGACTCAAGATTTAAGTAGATTTGTGCCTCATTATTTTAGTTAGGGTTTCCTGAAAAAGTCTTATGAGTGAGGGTAGGAGTCAGGAGACAGGAGACAGGAGACAGGAGAAATGGGAAATTTAGAGAAGGCAGGAGGAAGAATTATCCCCTGATTTTTCTGCCAATAGTAAACCCAAAATCCTCACTTTATGCAGCTCTTTAGGACAAAAATCTTGTACTTTTTCAAGACTTAAAAAAGCTCAAATATTTATCA
This sequence comes from Trichodesmium sp., assembly GCA_051439685.1. Lineage (GTDB taxonomy): Bacteria > Cyanobacteriota > Cyanobacteriia > Cyanobacteriales > Microcoleaceae > Trichodesmium. Next base: position 6,804 of record JBFRWR010000100.1, on the reverse strand, counting down.
ATTTAGTCAGAATTAAATCTTATTACAACAAGAGGGTAAAGAGTTTTATTGCTGAGAGTTGAGAGCTAATAGCTGTTTGCGGAGCATTCCGGTACGGAAATGCTTACGATTTTATTCCTCAATAATATTCGGGTTTTGTAACCATTGACGAAATTCACGGAGCAACGCATTTTCACCTTTGTCTCCTCGCCTAATGAGAAAATTTAAAATAACTGACTTGGATAAAATTGGCAAAACATTTGATTTTTCTTGCTCCTGATATTTGCCATCTTCCAAACAGTAAATAAATAAATTTTTCCCATCAAATCTCCATATTTCTCTGACACCTAAAGCAGCATAAATTGTTAAACGGTCTAAAGAAGTGCTGGTAATATCAATTTCAATTGCTAAATCTGGAGGTGGGTCGTAATTAAAATCAAAGTTAATTTTACCTCGTACTAATTCCTCATTGGTGATGTAATAACATTCATCAGGTTCAACCCCTTTTTGTAAATCTTTTCGATTTAATGTTGTCGAACCAAGACTTGATATTTCTAATCCTAAAAATTCTGTAGTTGTTTGTACCAGTCGCCCTAAAAAACCTTTATTAATTTCATGTTCTGGTAAGGGAGTCATAATTTCTAATGTACCTTCGTTGTATGTCAATTTTTTATCAGGATTTTCGGCTAAATCTAATAATAATGCTTGATAAGTTTCCCATCTAATTCCTATCAATAGGGTTGAATTTTCTGGTTTTAATAGAGTTTGATTCATAGTCATTTCAGTCATAAATTAAATAAATCATTCAAATAATTATCTCTGCTCAAAATTACCTTGAGAATAGACGAAACTCTGAGAGTTTGAATATAAAAGTAGAAGTATTTGTAGGTTGGGTTGAGGTAACGTAGCTTGCTTCCCGTAAGGATAACCAAAGTCTAACTACCTATTTTGAATTTGGTATTATTTGTTGGGTTTCACTTCGTTCTACCCAACCTACTTTTATTGAAATAATTCTCTCTGCTCAAAATTACCTTGAGGATGTCTGACAAAAGTTTCATCTTGAATACTGCCATAGGTGTTTTCAATAAATTCATGCCAAGACTGATTTTCAGCTTGGTTATTATCTGGAATTAAATTAATCATTGTTCCTAAAACCTGTTTTTCTTCTGGGGTTAAGTTGTTAATTATTTCTGCTAAGGATTGAACTAATTTTAAATTCATAAAAACCTCTAATAATTATTTTGGAAAGATAATTGGGAGACTATTGAAGCTAGCTGCTCATCACATGAATAAAGCAGAAGCAGAATGTAGATTATACATTAAACATGTAAACGCCAAAGCTGTCTCAATTTTTCTAATAGTTTCTGTTGTCTTCTTTCAATTATTTCTGGAGTCCATTCGTTTTCTGTTAAAACTTGTGTGGTCAAAACAAAAGGAGAAATTCCATCATTTGTGGAAAAGTATTTCTGCTTTTTTTCTGCAAATTCAAAGTTAGAAGCTTTCTGATTTTTTCTGCGAGAAAGAAGTACCAAATTACCTAAGCAATTAGTATATTTTTGACGTTTTTCTTCAGTAGGAAACCAATTTAGCCATTGACTATTATGAGGAGGTGTTTGAGGAAGAATATGTTCAATAGTAATGATAGGAAAGTCGTAATTAGCTCCCCCTTCAGAAAGAGTAGTATCTAAACGTAGGAGAATATAACGACAAGTTCTTTCTTTATAAAAGGAGTCAGTATTCAAGCAATTAATGATTTTTTGACATTCATCATTTGTTAGTTGCAAAGCTGAGTCAAATTTTTGTAAATCTTCTCCTTTTTCAATTTCAGAAAGCAAATTTCCATACCTTTTCATGCGTTGATGAATATTGGCTCGTATTATCATTAAACCAGATGCCAAGCGATCGAAATCTTGAAAGAAATTAAGTAGCTTTTCTGATTGATTTTTGTACTTAGATAAATAAAGAATAGCTGGAGGCATCCAATTTTTATTATCTATTTGATTGAGTGCTTTAAAAATAGTATTTATCTGCTCGGTATATTGATAACTTTGATAATTAGCATTTCTAATATTGGAGAAAGCATCGGCAAAAGGTGAGAGTTTATTATCAATAAAATGAGTAGGATGATTGCTAGGTTTAACATATTCTCGCAGCTCTTTAATAATTGCTTCACTAGATTTAGCTTTGCGGTAAATCATCCGAATATCAGAGAAGAGATTTTTAAATTCATCTCGGCCTAATCTTTCTTCTATATTTTCCCACTTTTCTGTATATTTATCTTTCTGTTCATCAGGAATATTTCCAATAATTTCCGCCTTTAAAATATCAGTAAGTGATAAATCCCGACCCCGGTCATTCAGAACAGAAAAAATTCGATAAGCCGATTCTAAATCTGGAGTAGAAACAACGACTAAAAGACATTTTTCAATAATAAATCCAGCTAGCTCAATCAATTTTTCTTCTGATATTTCTGCTAAACATTTCTGGCAAAATAGAGTATTATTCCTGAGTTTATTCTGACTGTCAGAAAGTCGAGAAGAATCCAAATTTTCTAGTTTACTAATTCCACCTTCATCTTGAATATACTTCCTAAAAAATTCAGCATCGCGGTCTCGCAACGTTAACCGATAAGAGTTTGGAGTTTGAGTCAATCTCCTACCTTTTTGATAGATAAATTCGCTTAACTCATCAGTGTATTCTTTGTCATAAATTACTTCTCTCAATGCTGCTAATAAAATAGTTAAAGTTGTCAGACGTTGTTGCCCATCTATAATTTCAGCTTTTGGAGAATCTTCATCTTTAATTAAAACAATACTTCCCAGAAAATAAGGATTTAAGTCTTCAGATGAACTACTTTCCAAACAACCTAGTAAATCTTCTAATAATTCGCCAGTTTCTTCTTCTTCCCAATCATAAGGACGCTGATATAGAGGTATAGAAAACAGAAATTTATCACAGAAAATATCCCTAATAGCATATTGAGTACCTTGAATTTTAATAGACATAATAATTGCTTTTTTCTTGTTTAACTACTGATTAAAGTTTAAGGATGGTCGCATTATTACCAATGGATAATCGACATTAATCCTCAAAGGTTTAAAGTCTCTCCTAATAATTGATAATTGCGTTTGCGTTCCACAAAGCTTCGCTCTCAAAAATAATTATTTATTATCAATTGTTTGCTTTTTTCCTTGAGCAATTTGTTGTTTAGCAAGTCTCGCTACTTCTACTAACTTATTTTGTGTTTTATGAAAAGATTTATCCCACTTTAATTCATGTTCAATATCAGCAATATATTCTCGTAAATGCTGAATTATTTTCTCCTGTTGTGCATCAGGAATAGATTCGAAAATTTTAACAATAGTTGCTATGTCTTCCTCTGACATTTTTGTTGTAAATAGTATAAATTAATCAAGATAATTCAATCATAGCAGATTTTTAATAAAAAAGGATGTGAGCAAATTTTATAGAACTTAATATTCAGTAAAAGTTGCCCAAGGAGTAACTCCATAATTAGCCTTACTAATAGGAAAAAATAAAGTATTTGTCAAAACAACAACTGAATAATTATCTTTGCATAATTGTCTATTTGATAGATAATGATTGAAGAGCAGATTTTTAATAAAATAAAGATGTGAGCAAATTTTATAGGATTTAATATTCAGTAACAGTTGCCCAAGAAGTAACTCTATAATTAGCCTTACGAATAGGAAAAAATAAAGTATTTGTCAAAACAACAACTGAATAATTATCTTTGCATAATTTCCTATTTGAGCAATAATGATTGAAAAGTTATTTGCATCTATGGTCAAATATGAAGTATATCCCGTTTGTTTTAATGAATCTTTCCCAGAGATTTTATGGAATTTTGAAGTCTTTGCAGCGTAAATTAGGATTAGAAACGGCAGAAATTGATGATGGTTCAGAAAGTTTAATTAGGGAATATGGTCTATTTATATTCCTGTTTGGAATTTTATTTTTGTTCGTAGCGTATCAAAGTTTCGCAAGTAATAAAGATAAGTAATTTTCATTTGAATACTTACCAATTTGCCTGTGGGTTGCATTTCGATAATTTTGCCTTCGTGTAATTCATACCGTCTACTTTCGGGTAGCCATTCAGTAAATTCATCAAAGGTTATTAGTTTTTGTAATAATTGAACCCTAAATAATCTTGCTTTTTCCTGATTTTATAATAATATTTCTTGGCAAAAATATCCTTAAAACATAAAAGAAGTGGAAAAATTTTCTAGGGTTTAATATCAAGATAAAAAACTATTATTTTCCCACCCTACTGGATTGACACATATTCAATGGTGCGTTACGACGGATTACTGAATCCCTTTAATAGTATAAATTTAAGCCGTCTAACGCACCCTACAATTTTGAACTACTACTAATTTTAAATTTACCTTCTTCGTTCTTCGTTCTTCCTTCTTCCTTCTTCCTTCTTCCTTCTTCCTTCCCTTAAAAAGAGCGCCTCCAATTAAAGAACTTCTCTAACATATTTTGCTGCCATAAATTCTTGGCATATTTCTGCTTTTTCAACAATAAACCTGCTTTACTATTTACCTCAGATAAAGTCGGATAAATATGAATTCCAGTCAAAGCAGAAACAGGCAACTTATTCGACATTGCCAAAACAACTTCATGGATTAATTCACCAGCAGAAATACCAACTAAATGCGCTCCTAAAATTTGCCCATTCCCCCTAGTAATAATCTTAGCAAATCCATTTGTTGCTGCTTCAGCTTGAGCGCGGTCTACACCAGAAAAAGGTTGTTTCAATACACAAATATTATCTCCATAACTTTCTCTTGCCTGCTTTTCTGTTAACCCTACTCTTGCCAATTCTGGATCAGTAAAAGTTGCCCAAGGAATAACTCGATAATTGGCTTTACTAATAGGAAAAAATAAGGCATTTGTTAAAACAACAACTGCTTCATAACCAGCCACATGAGTAAACTGATAACCGCCAATTACATCTCCACAAGCATAAATTTTAGAATTAGTAGTTTGCAGCTTTTCATTAACAATAATTCCTTGTTTTCCTGCCTCTACACCAGCAGCTTCTAAGTTCAAAGATTCCACATTAGGCGACCTACCACCAGCAACTAAAATATCATCAACTATAATATTTTTTCCACCTGCTGTTATTTGTTTTTTCCCATTTATAACTTCGACTTTTTCTGCTCTACTTTCGTTTAAAATATTAATCCCTTCCGACTCAAATTGTTCCTGTACAACTAGAGCAGCTTCCGGTTCTTCCTTTGGTAAAATATGACTTCTACTAGAAATAATAGTCACATCACTACCAAGACGAGAAAAAGCTTGACCTAATTCACAACCTATTGGACCAGCACCAATTATTGCCAAAGAATTTGGTCGTTCTTGTAGAGAAAATACCTTTTCATTTGTTAGGAAACCAGCAGAATTTAATCCCTCTACAGATGGAATTGCAGGTCGAGAACCTGTAGCAATTACAAATGCTCTAGCAGTAAGTTTTTTGCCATCAACTTCAAAAGTTTTATTGTCTATAAATTTACCTTCTCCAAAAATAACTTCAACACCCAAACCTCTAAATCTTTCTGGCGAATCATGGGGTTGAATATTAGCTATTACTTGTTGAGCATGACCAGTTGCTTTAGCAAATTCGATTTCTGGTGGTTGAGTATAAATGCCAAATTTAGCAGCATTTTTTACTTGATAAGCAACACGAGAAGCATGAATTAAAGACTTACTAGGAACACAACCAAACCACAAACAATCACCACCTAATTTATCTTTTTCTACTAATGCTACTTTAGCTTTTAATTGAGCAGCAGCAGAAGCTACTACTAAACCTCCAGAACCACCACCAATTATTACAATATCGTATTCAACTGTCATAATTTTACCCCTATAAATTCAGTTATCAGTTATTAGTTATAGCAATCAGGAATGAGATGTGATAAAAACTGTAGGGGTTTGGTTTCCAAATCCCATTATGTTGACTAGGGGAAAGGAGACCAAACCTCTATGATAAAATCTTACAACCTATTTAGGATTGCTATATCAGTTATCAGTTATTAGTTAACAGTACCTCAAATTCAGTTATTCAGTTATTCAGTTATAAGTACCTCTGGCAATAGAGAGGTTTTAAAATAGCAGTCAGCGGTCAGCGGTCAGCGGTCAGCCATCAGCTCTTTTCGGCGTATGATGGGGGATACTCAAGAGAAGCCGCTCCGCGTCTACAAACCCCCATTAAAGGACACCACGCGCTTTTTCAAGCTCTTGTGGGAGAGACCGAACCCGCTGATTTTAGCTAATAGCTGTTTGCGAAGCATTCCGGAACGGAAATGCTGAATGCTGATAGCTAGTTAAATACTGAATTTTCTTTTTTTATCCCCTTTAAATACTCGGCTTTTAAACATATTTATTAACATCAAAAGTGACAAGTTGTGTATAAGTCTTGGATAGGATTTTTCCTGATAATAATATCTCGCCTTTAAGGGCAGGGTTTAAATAAATTGATTGATTTTTCAATACATTTTTTTGAGAACTGTAGACAAGATTCTTACCGAATAATTAATAATTAATAGTTAATAATTAATAATTAAGAGTTGATAGTCAATAATTAATTATTCATTCAACAATTAAGGTTTAAAGCCTCCCATTGTAATTAATAATTAATAATGAATAATTAATAATTTTAGAGGGTATGGTTAGGTAAATACTTGATATATTGCTCCTAAGCGCCGTGATAATTATTAATTGTTAATTGTTAATTGTTAATTATTTAATCAGGGGTAATTATTAATTATTAATTGTTCATTGTTAATTGCTGAA
>JBFRWR010000099.1:0-14340 GCA_051439685.1 Trichodesmium sp. | reverse complement strand
CGAACATATTTTACTCTTAGTCAATGCTGCAATTAAAAAAGCAGAATTAATGGAAGTAAGCGATATTGATGTATTAATTGCTGCAGACCAAAAAGGTATTCAAGCATTTTTAAAACGCTCTGGTTTTACACCAGCAGCGGTTCAATTTACCAAACATTATGATATTTCCAATAATACCGAATTACCAAGTTTACACCCTCCCTCTCCAGAGTTGAATTTAACTGAATCACCATTACCAGGTGCTATGGCGTTACGAGACCCAAAAACTAATGAACTTGTCTACAATAATCAAGAAAAACTTGTATTTATTTATCCTGTTACTGATAGAAATGGAGAATTAATTAAAACATCAAATGATATGCCTGTTTATGCTACTCCATTGCAAGACCCACAAACTCAAAATTGGGTATTTGATAATAATGGAGAGTTAGTAACTAGCCCAATTTTACAAGATGAAAAAGGTCAAGTTTTTGAGTATCAAGGTTTGCCTCAATTTCATCCCCCTTGTTATAAATTTTTGGAAGGAAAGTTAGTTTTAGAAAGAGATGATGATGGTAATTATCTATTCCGTGATGTGGAGAGGGATAGTCAGGGTAATATCATTTTATCCCCAGAAGGTCAACCTATTTTTAAACAAAATTCTCTGAATTAAATTAATTAAAAAAAAGGGAGATTATAAAATCAGAATATCATCATTTACTTGAATAGACCTCTGGTGAAAAATATATATTTTTTTTGAAAGAGTAGGGAACAGGGAACGGGGAACGGGGAACAGGCAATATATTTTCACGAAAAAGGCTTGAAAAAGGATTTTTTATGGTTGATTTTTCTTTCTTTAGCCTATCTAACTCAAAGGTTTATTTATTTTCCAGAGATGTCTAATTATCGTGAAGAAATCATTAATTATTCTGCCCTACTCCCTACTCCCTACTCCCTATTTTCCGGAGAGGTCTATTAGATTAATGGTACCTGACATCATATGACTCCTCATCTCTAAAGTAAAATTAATCCACTTTGAACATCAAACTCTGTCACCCCAATAACAATAGCAATTAAATCTCCATCTACAAAAATTCCTGTACCTTCTTGGGAACTGATAGAGGATGGTCCTAAAACAATTCCTGCACCACCAAAGGTAATAATTGCATCATTTTCAAAATTATTCAAATCTGTAATTACTGCATAATCACTACTACCAGCAGAACTGTAAAAAGCGACATTACTATTACCTAAAACAAAGGTATCAGTTCCAGCGCTACCTGTCAAAAAGTCAATCTCATTTTCCCCAGACTCACGTCCTGCACCAATAATTAAATCATTACCTAACCCACCAATAATGGTGTCATCGCTGAGGTCTCCACTGAGGGTATCGTTTCCGCTACCACCATCAATAAAATCTCCATCTTTACCACCAAATATTAAGTCTGCACCTTCTCCCCCGCTCAATTCATCGTTACCCAACTCTCCTAAAATAAAATCTAAGTCAAAACCACCATCAACTAGATCGTTACCTTTTCCTCCACGAATAGTGTCATTACCTGAGTTCCCTTCGAGGCGATCGTTATCTCTGTTGCCGAAAATACTATCATTTCCTTCGTTGCCAAAAACACTGTCATTTCCTTCGTTGCCAAAAATACTGTCATCCCCTATCCCACCTTCGAGGCGATCGCTATCTTCGTTCCCAAAAATCTGATCATTACCCACATTACCAAAGATACTATCACTGCCTACATTACCGAGGAGACTATCATCGGCACCACCGCCATCTATTTCATCACTACCTGTATTTCCGCGAATAGTATCATTTCCTTCACCGCCACCGAGAATGTCATTATCTTCATTTCCTAGAATACTATCATTACCATCTTGCCCATCAATAGTATCTGTGCCGACGTTACCAAATATTGTGTCATCATTAATGCCGCCAACAATGCTATCACTGCCTGAATTTCCAAACAAACTATCATTAGCTGCTTGCCCATCAATGGTATCATTACCACCAAGTCCAAATATGGTGTCACTGTTCAAACTTCCTTGAATAAATTCGGGAGTGTTATTACCAATAATTGAACCGGGAGGAAATTCACCGTCGGGAAGAAAGGGAGGAGGAGTTGGGATATTGATACCGTCTACAATGCTCGAACTATTAACATCTATTCTGCCATTTTCTAAGGTGACAGAACCGGAAATTGTAATAGGTTGATTTGGCTGTAAATCTAATGCTATGGCATTAAATTCATCTAATAAATTAATGAAGTATATTTGACCATTAGAATTGAGAATAAATTGATTATCATCAACTACAAAACCAACAGTTCCAGAGATGGTTTGTTGACCTAAATTTGGTGGTGGTGGTCTTGTTCCATCTTGATTAATTAGAATTGTATTAATTAGGTTTAGTCTATTATCTTCTATGTTGACAAAACCTGTTACTCTTATTAAGTCACCTACTTGTAGACCTAAGATTGAAGTATTAAGTTCATCTATCAGGTCTACAAAAAAGTTTTGACCATTTCCTGCTGTTAGAATAAAAGTATCATTACCAGTAATAGAAAATATTGTTCCTGCTATTTCTGTTAATGTTAATTCTAGCTGGGAGCTGGTTATTGTGGTTGTCATAATTTATTATAATTAATTATTTTAGTTGATTCTCTTCTGAAACTTTTGTAGGGAAGTTCTCTGGAACCTCCCTACTATTTCTATTGAGATACATTTTATAGACGTAAAACAAAAGTTAAATGTTTCACCTAATATCAAATTGTAGTCTAGTAATTTCTTGATTATTCAATAATACTTACTTCATTGATTAAAAATAAAAAGCTGGTTTCTAAACAGTAATAGCTGAATGCTTACATTGAATCAAATAGGGAATATTAAAAATATGGCAGTTCCCAAAAAGTGTGAGGTACAAAGTTTTAGGTTGGAGGGAACAGTTAACTGGGAACTGGGAATATATAATATCAAATCTGGTTGAATACTTACGAAATATTTAGGGGTGTGGGGAGTGTGGATAGATTGAATACTAAAGTCTAGCTATCAACATATACTATAGATAAATATACCTGACGAAGCTCTATAAATGCTATAATCTAGCTGATTAATATCAGAAATTTTCTCTGAAATTAATGGCTTGTGTTGGCAAAATTTTCATTATTCAAATATGAAATAGATTAGGTTTGCTTAACAAAGAATAAGGTAAGTATTTCCTAGCAAGAGCTGACAGCTAATAATTGAATACTTACCTTATTAATTGCTGATCAATGAAGGCTAAATTCTCTTCTAAAAAAAGGATAGGGTTTCTGAGACTAATAGACATCTCCAACAATAAAAAATAAAATACAGCAGATTGCAGGAATAATCAATTATTTCCCCCTGTTCCCTGTTCCCTGTTCCCTATTTTCTGGAGATGTCTAATAAGGTATATCTATCTTTAATTTCTACTCTATTCTATTTCTTGTTCCCGAAAACAAACTAATTTTCTATCTTACCACTATGGAAATTTCTATACTAATTATTACAGTGGATTTATGCTCCGTAAGGTAAGATTGTGACAAGTAATATCATTTTTGTTTGAATACTTATAAATTATTAGGAAGGAAAGAGTAAATTTAGAAACAAGAAAATTTATTATAACTAATTATCCGAACATGATATAAGATACTTGTACTACAAAGCTTTTATAATAGACATCTCCGATCATTAAAAATCAAATCAATTATCGAGGATAAAACGTCAATTATTTCACCTACTCCCTACTCCCTACTCCCTCTTTCCCGGAGATGTCTAATATATTTGTACCTCATAACTTCAGAATCTGCTGTCTTTAGTTGTACTGCTACTTCACTCAACCTAAATTATTTCAATTACTTAAATTATCAGTTTCTATTCTGAATCAATTGATAGGGGAAAAGCATCAGGTTTTACAAAAATTTTAGCAATTTTTCTATTCCGAAGCACTTCTACTGCTAAATTTTCTCCAACTAAACTTTTTTCTACTTGTTGTTGTACTTCTGTCGGACTTTGAACTTTTACTCCCCCTACTCTTTGAATCACATCTCCTTGACGTAAACCTGCTTTAGCTGCTGGCGAATCTTCTATGACTCGCATAATTACTACACCTTGATTATCTTTAATTTTTGTTGGCAATTTTTGATTCATTTGATCTCTTACTTCTGGGGTTAAATCAGCCATTGAAATCCCTAAAAATGGATGTTCTACTTTCCCAGATGCAAATAATTCATCGGCAATTCTTTTCACAGTTTCTATCGGAATGGCGAATCCTAATCCTTGAGCATCTGCTCTAATAGCTGTATTAATGCCAATTACTTGACCGCGATCATTTAACAGTGGTCCACCGGAGTTTCCAGGATTAATTGCTGCATCTGTCTGAATAAAGCGAACTCTTTTATCAGGAATACCTACTTGAGAACTGGTACGACCAATTGCGCTAATAATTCCTACTGTTACAGTATTGTCTAAACCTAGAGGATTGCCAATAGCGATCGCCCATTGACCAGGAACTAATTGTTCTGAATTACCGATGGATACTTGGGGTAAATTTGTGGCCTCAATTTTAATTACTGCTACATCTGTCAGTGAGTCTACACCTTTAACTACGCCATCAAATACCCGGCCATCTTTTAAGGTGACTTTAACTGTATCTGCTCCATTCACTACATGAGCATTTGTAATTAAGTGACCATCGGAACTAAGAATTACTCCTGATCCTGTGCCATGTTTAATTTGTTGTTCTGGAACAGGTAAATTTTCTCCAAAAAAAGGTTTTAATAGAGGAATGTTGAGAGTTTCTGGTACTTGAGTTAACTTTTTAGCTGCATCAATACGGACTACTGCTGGACCTACTTTTTCTACTGCTTTGGCAATAAAATTATGGTTAGTTGATTCAACTAGAGGATTTTCAGGAGTTGAAGCTGATTTTTGTTCTGTTTGTGGTTGAGTTACATCTGGGTCTATAGCCCAATTCTGCGTTTGGACATAACCATGACTTAACCATCCTGTCCCACCACCAATGGACAAGAGAGAAATATATAGGATTAATTGTTTTAAGGATAGAGTCATTTTTTGTTGCCGCTAAGTTGTCCTATTTTTGACATTGTGAATAGGAGGGAAGGGGGGCGGATTTTACCACATTCCCATGAATAAGAGTAATTTAGTTGTTTATTGAGTTGAGGACTTTGATCGAGACTTCAAAAAAAATTAATTCTGTATCTCCTATTTTAATTAGATTTTAAGTTAAATAGAGTTTGATTTAACTGCTATTGTTGAGGTTGACGGTAAATTAAGAGGGATTTTTATTATACTTTTACATAGTCAGCTATAGACTTTCTGGGAAATCTTAATAAATTTAAAGTCAGGGAATAGGAAGTCTATAGGATGTTTCAATAATGGATAATTTATAATTACCCGTCCCTAACAGGAAGAGGATTGAATCAAAGGAAAATTTATCCTAGATCGGGATCGAATTTCAACCTTAATTATTTAATCAATAATTATTAATATGTCTGATATCATGTCCGGTAGCATCGGTATTGTATAGCAAAGCTAGGGAGTAGGGAGTAGGTATGGAGGGAAGAGGTATGGAGGAAACAGGCAGAAAAACTTCAGCATTGAGCCAGAAAAAAACTTAAATTCCCTATAGATATTTACCCTAACTTTTACACCCTCCGATATTAACGGACATGATATGACTATGAAATAGAAATAAAATATCTATAAAATCATACTATTTAGTGTTATTATTTGACTTGTATTGAACATTCATTTCAGAGTATAGTCTGACATTATCTCTAGTGTTATGACCAAAAATAATAAACTCAAATTTCTACCTACAAAATCACAAAATCAAATCTTAAATAAGCTATTTTCTCTTGAGATAATTGCTCCAGTAATTTTAGGAATTATTGTGTTGCTAACATGGGAAATTTCGGTCAGGATAATGAATATTCCTCCGTATTTATTACCAGGGCCTATCTTAGTTTTTCAGACAATGATTCAGGAATGGAATCAATTATTTACTTCTCTGATAATTACTATCAAAATTACAGTTGTTGCTTTATTAGTAGCTGTGATTTCTGGGGTTTTGATTTCTATGTTATTTGCTCAGAATAAGTTGATTGAAAGAAGTTTGTTTCCCTATGCGGTGGTTTTGCAAACTACTCCTATTGTTGCTATTGCTCCTTTGATTATTATTTGGCTCAAAAATAATACTTTTGCAGCTTTGATTCTTTGTGCTTGGATTGTAGCGTTTTTTCCGATTATTTCTAATACAACTTTAGGATTAAATAGTGTTGATAAAAATTTGAGCGATATGTTTAAGTTGTATGGAGCTTCTCGTTGGCAAACTCTAATTTATTTACGCTTTCCTAGTGCTTTGCCTTATTTTTTAGGGGGTTTAAAAATTAGTGGTGGTTTAGCATTAATTGGTGCTGTGGTAGCTGAGTTTGTAGCAGGTACGGGGGGCGCTCGTTCTGGTATTGCTTATCAGATTTTAATGTCTAGTTATAATTTGGAAATTCCCAGAATGTTTGCTGCTTTATTTTTAACTACTGGTTTGGGAATATTTATTTTTGTTTTGTTTACAGTTTTATCGGATTTTCTGTTAAAAGATTGGCATGAAAGTTCTATGCAAAAAGATAGTTAAGACTAAGCAATTTCCAAAAAGCGCGAGGTACAAAATTGCTTTGTTTTAGGGAGTAGGGAGTAGGGAGTAGGGAGTAGGGAAAAACTTAAGAAAGAGAAGAGCAAGAAAAAACTTAAATTCCTTGTAGATATTTACGCTAACTTTTACAGAAACGATACCAACGGACATGATATCATTTCAGTTTAGATTGAAAAGTAGGGGCGATTTCCTACGGAATGCTGCGCAAACGCGAATCGCCCCTACAAGAATTTTGCCCCTACAGGAATTTGGATATTTCTATAGATTTGGGTAAATCAAAGATGATTCCTAAAACTTACAGTTAAATTTTCTAAATCTTAGTGCGGATGAAGGGACTTGAACCCCCACTCCCGAAGAAACTAGAACCTAAATCTAGCGCGTCTACCAATTCCGCCACATCCGCATAATTTCAATATAACACAGAAATCGAAAATTTTGACTGTCACCAACAAATTTTTATCATAGCTCTTTTTTTCCCTGCAAAATATAAGCCTTCATGTATCCCTTCCCTTTTATATCAATAAGTCCCCGTTCTGTAAACAAAAATTTTTCTGCTAATATCTGATAGGTTATATCACTAACCTGTATTACTCCTGGTATTCCATGAGACTCCATCCGACTAGCAATATTTACAGTATCACCCCATAAGTCATAGATAAACTTTTTACGTCCAATTACACCAGCAACAACTGGCCCGGTATTAATCCCCATCCGAATCCGAAACGCTTGTCTCTCCTCCTGAGCAAAAAGGGCAACTTCTTCAAGCATTTCTATAGCCATTAGAGCGATCGCTTCAGCATGATTTTCCATGGGATTAGGCAACCCTCCGACAACCATATAAGCATCTCCAATAGTTTTAATTTTTTCTAAACCATACTTTTCTGCTAATAAATCAAACCTAGAAAAAATCTCATTTAACCAATAAACTAATTTTTCAGGAGCTGCATTACCAGCTAACTCGGTAAAGCCAACTAAATCTGCAAATAAAACTGTAACTTCAGCAAATCCTTCGGCAATTGTATCTTGATTTTCTTTCAATTTATCAGCAATAGTTTTAGGCAGAATATTTAATAACAATTTTTCTGATTTTTCTTGTTCTAAAAGTAAGGCTTTTTCTGCTTTTTTTCGTTCAGTAATATCGCGACATAGAGCTAGGATTAATTTCCCGTTGCCTGCTTTTAATAAACCAAGACGGACTTCTACTGGAAAAATTTTACCATCTTGACATCGATGATTTCCTTCTATAGTTATTGGTACACCAGGAATCATGTTTTGCCACTTTTTATAAATCTCTTCTGATAAGAAATTTGTCTCAATATCTTGTACTGATAAATTCAATAATTCTGCGCGAGTATATCCTAAACTTTGACAGGTACTTTGATTAACATCTAGTATTTTTCCTTGGAAGTCGTGAATAATAAAAGCATCTGCTGCTTGTTCCATAACTGCTCTGAATTTTTCTTCGCTTTCTCGTAATGCTGCCTCTGCTAATTTTCTTTCAGTTACATCTCGAATAGCTACTACTCTATGTTGATTTCCACGATAGAAAAATACTTTAGTTTCTATTTCTATAGGAAAAGTAGAGCCATCTTTTCTGACTCCTAATACTTCATAGGGTTTTTCATATCCAGATAGGATATTTTGCGATACTAAATCTCGATATTTTGAGGAAATTAATTCTAATCCATCCATACCAATTAGCTCTGATAATTCGTATTGAAACATTTGAGTGACGGCGATATTTGCATCAACAATTTCGCCTTGTTTGTGAACAAAAATTCCTTCAAAAGTTGCTCTAGATAAACTTCTAAATCTTTGTTCACTTTCTTTTAAAGCTACTTCGGATTGTTTTCTTTCTGTAATATCTCGAAAAGTTCCTGTGTATAAACTTTTGTGATTAACTTTTGCTTCTCTAACAGCAATTTCCATAGGAAACATAGAATTATCAGATTTAATACCAACTAATTCATAAATATTTCCACTTGTGGCTATTTGAGATATTAGTAGTTCTATATAATAAACTATTTTATTAATTTTTTTTTGTGATTCCGTGTGATTATCTGCTAAATGTTCACCTAGTAAATTTAGAAAGCTAGGGAAAGAAGATTGCCAATTTTCTGGTTGAATCTTCTCAGTGCTAAATCTGTAATAACTATCTCCAACTTCTCCAGTATAAGTAAATAGTAAATCAGGATTAACCCAAAATTTTAATAGTTCTACTTGGGAATTTCCTAATTCTATTAATAATTGATCACTATCCATTTTTTCCATCGTTAATGGATTAATAGTAAAGTCAGCTATTTGATAAATAGGTAATCCTACTAAATCTTGACTTTTATAACCAAAAATTTTCTCTGCACTGGGATTTACACTAATAATTTTTAGCTCTGGTTTAGTAAAAGTAATAATCCCATCTGTAGCTAATTTAATTACAGCATCATTTCTCGCAGTAACGTCCTCTAAAGCATCCATTACTTGATTGTAGCGATCGGCAATTTGACCTACTTCTGTAAAAGGTTCTACTGGTACTCTTAAACTTAAATTTTGTGTCTGAGCTTGAGCATCCATTACTCTAAATAAATCTAATATTTCTGTTTTTGCTCGGTGTTCAGAAACATTTAAACCCATATATTCATCTTCTGTAGAAACTCGAAAAAAAAACAACTTATTTGTAATAAATAAAATTGGGTAAAATATGCCAAATCCTAATAGAAAAGCTGCACATACTCCTAATAACTGAACTTTGAATTGTTGACTCATGGTTAAACCAGTATCTAGCACTTCTGGTTTACTAAACAAAGCTACTGCTAATGTTCCCCAAATACCAGCTCCAAGGTGAACGGGAATTGCCCCAACTGCATCATCAACACGGATTTTTTCTAAAGCTTGTTCTACTAAAATAGCGACTATCCCACCAATAATACCAATCCAAATAGCAGAGAAAGCTGTAACTGCATGACAAGCTGCTGTAATGGCAACTAAGCCAGCAAGAGTACCATTGATTAGTAACTCAACAGTAGGTATTCCTATGATCCACCAACTAATAGCAAGAGTAGTTACCATTCCCGCTACACTAGACAGAACAGTATTGACAATAATACCTGCCACCTGTTCATTTAACGCTAGGGTACTTCCGCCATTAAAACCAAACCAACCAAACCAAATTAACATTGCCCCTAGAACGGATAGAGGTAAGTTGGAGCCATGAATTTTTTCTGGAGGACTACCAGGAGGAAATCTCCCAGCGCGAGGTCCAATAACTAATAAAGCTGCTAGAGATACCCACCCACCAATACTATGAACTACCGTTGAACCTGCAAAGTCAATAAAACCCCGTTGGCCAAGCCAACCTGTTGATAAACCTGTATCGAGTCCATTCCAGGCCCAATGACCAAATATTGGATAAATAAAACCAGAAACTAAAAAAGCAATAAATAGATAGGCGGAAAATTTCATCCTTTCAGCTACAGCTCCAGAAACAATTGTTGTTGCTGTACCGCAAAACATTGCCTGAAATAAAAAGAAGGCTGCGTCAAAAGGTTTCAGATCGCTTGCCAAGAAAAAATTACTATGGCCAATTATTCCAGAGTATGAGGCTCCAAACATTAAGGCAAACCCAAACCCCCAAAAGCAGGCGACAGAAATACCAAAATCTGTTAGGTTTTTAATGGCAACGTTAATGCTATTTTTTGACCGAGTAAATCCAGATTCTAAGCACATAAATCCAGGCTGCATTAGAAATACTAACCCAGAACAAAGTAATATCCACAAAATATCAATTGCTTCGTAGGTAGGGGTGGATTGTGATGTTGATATTGTATTAAATCTAGGTTGACTTTTTCTATTAATAATAGCTTGAGAATTATCAGCCTTTTTAATTTTTACAAAATATTTTTCTGGAGATTTAGAAAAGCTGTATAGTTGATTTTCTGACTTGGGTAATTGCCATATTGTAGCTTCTTTTATCTGATTGGAGGGTTGGTGATTCTTTGTATATATATCTATTACTGACCCTTGTAGGATGGTGAATGTTAGAGTTAAGCAAAATAAAGTAACTCCTAAGATTAATTTTCGACGCATGGATTCGGGTCTTCAACTTTTATTTAGTTAATCTTTTTGAGAAAGCTATATTCCTGAATTTTTGATATAGTCGGTATATTGAATTTGACAAAAGTATAATGTTTTAATGTGATATTTTTTTACTTAATTTATGAGAGAATATGGCAATCCTAATGTTAAATTTAGTCTAATTAATAATTAGAAATTAAAACTTAATACTGACAAAGAGAATATTATAGAAACTTTTGAGGGAAAGTTTCTACTGTCGTCTACTAAAGTAAAAACCTCTATAGCATATCATATCTTTAACTTAAATATGCTTAATATTCATGGGCAGAATAAAACAATCAGCGAAAAATATAAAAATCGCCGATTGCTTTTGAGAACATCAAGACCTTGTTTTGTTTAATCAGCAGTTAATGCTCAAAAATTCAATGTTTAACCTAATTAACTTTTAATTTTCTTGTTTCTGTCTAAAAGCTTCCCAGGTTTTTTGATTAACTATTCCATCAGGATTAATTCCTTGAGATTTTTGAAATTTTTTAACTGCTACTTTCGTTTTCATGCCAAATATGCCATCAATTGGTCCTGGATTAAATCCTATTTTTTTAAGACTAACCTGTAGATTTTTCACTTCAGTTCCTCTGTCTCCTCTCTCTAATATCTTTTTTTGGGGAACTGGTTTCTTTTTCTCTGGAAAAGATGCTGTTTTGTGAATGCTGGGACGAGAGGAAAATGATGGTTTAGCTAGAGCTGTCCAAGTAGCATCATCAACTATACCTGTTACACTAAATCCCAGGGACTTTTGAAAAGCTTTAACTGCTTCTGTAGTGCGTTTACCAAATATACTATCTACATTGCCTGGATTGAAACCTCTAGCTTGTAAACGTCTTTGTACTGCCCAAACTTCTGCACCTCGCGAACCTTCAGATATGTTTTTTTGCTCTTTTTGTTTTTGAGGGATACCAGAATAGAAAGGTTGAGAGAATAGTTCAGGTTGAGCAGGTTTAGTTGAAAATCTGGAACTTCCTGGAATTAAAGGTATCAGAAAGTTTTGCTGTTTTGGTTCTTCTTTTTGTTTACTTTGGAAATTATCTCGTTTATTGTAGATAGAATTTCTTGGATTAGATTTGTTAATGAAATTTCCTTCTTTTTCGGTTGTCAGAGATTCTGTTTTTTGAGAGGCAATTGCTCTAGGGGGAGCAATGTTAAATAGGACTACCAAACTTAATAGAGTAGTAATAGTAGGGAAACGCATCATATCAATTTTTTTGTGATGATTACTTAGTTTTGACTCAAAACCCTGACTCTTATTCCAATAATTTTGCTGATGCTGGCAATTATAATTTTATCTGTAATTGCTCAGGGGTTTAAATCTACATATAGCCAATAGCTATATAATTAATTTTAGCATATTCATAACTATAGCAATCCTCTAATATATTTGTGGCAAAAATCTTACTGCTTTTTAGGGATATAGGGAATAGGGAATAAGGAATAGCTAACAGGTGGGAGTTTCAATTTTTTATTTACTTTTTAATTACCCGCAACCTATGGGCGGATTGCTATATATACTATCATCTAATCATATAGTTATATAAAATTATGTTGATTTTTTTTACCGAAACATAAAGGTATAAAGTCTTCTATTTCACGAACAAAAAATTGTTAGGAGATTTCTTTATATTCAATCAAGGACGGTTTTACTTGCATTAATTATCAATTAATGAATGAAGCTATAGCAATCCTCTAATATATTCGTGGCAAAAATCTTGCTGCTTTTTAGGGAATAGGGAATAGGGAAAACTTAACTGGAAGTGGGAGTTTCAAATTTTTTATTTACTTTTTAATTACCCGCAACCTATGGGCGGATTGCTATAGTTATTTTTAATTACCCTACTTAATCTGATTTACCGAAATAATTAATAATTAAACAATTAAATAATTAGATAATTCACGCCTTGAAGCCTCCCCTTTACAGGGAAAAAAAATAAATATTTTCGGCGTTGGTCAATCCTCTCCCTAAAAGGGAGAAGTAATTATCAATTTTCAATTGAAGCAATCTCGGACAGGCAGGAACAGGCAGGATGCCTGTCCCACAACACTTAATATTCATGCCCAAATTTCAGGAACGCCAGAAATCTTTGTTTTGAACAATAGATGTCTACGATCAACCCGGTTTCTCGGTTCGCCGTGGAATGGGCATCTTGCCCGTTCCTAATAATTTTTTTTCCTTAGCTTATCAATCCTCTCCCTAAAAGGGAGAAGTAATTATCAATTATCAATTGAAGCAATCTCGGACAGGCAGGAACAGGCAGGAACAGGCAGGATGCCTGTCCCACAACACTTAATATTCATCCCCAAATTTCAGGAACGCCAGAAATCCTTGTTTTGAACAATAGATGTCTACGATCAACCCGGTTTCTCGGTTCGCCTGCGTAAGTCCTATAATAGACATCTCCAGAAAAGAGGGAGTAGGGACGTTGCATGCAACGTCCCTACAGAGTAGGGAGTAGGGGGAAATAATTGATGATTTATATCCTATAATTGATTTTATTTTTGATTATTGGAGATGTCTAATAGTCTAATTAGAGCAGTTGACAGTTTGACTAACTCACCAGAAGATAAGAATATGTCAGGACTTACGCATGAGGTACGAAAAACTAGGATTTGAGATTGCTTCCCTGTCGGTCGCAATGACGAAAATACGTTGTACTGCGTAAGTCCTATATCCCAAAAAATTACTATTTCCTATTTACCCAAAAACATGACTACTAACAAACCAAAAATTATTGTTATAGATGACGACCCCACAGGTTCCCAAACCGTTCATAGTTGCCTACTCCTAACCAAGTGGGATGTAGAAACTCTAAAATTAGGATTACTTGACGAATCTCCTATATTTTTTATCCTCTCCAATACTCGCGCTTTGACTCCCGAACAAGCAGCAACTGTAACTCAAGAAGTTACACAAAATCTCACAGAGGCGATCGCTCAAGCAAATATCCAAGATTTTCTAGTTGTCAGTCGTTCTGACTCTACTTTACGGGGTCACTATCCTATCGAAACGGATGTTATTGCCGGAGAACTGGGTCAGTTTGATGCTCATTTCTTAGTTCCAGCATTTTTTGAAGGAGGGAGAGTCACCCGTGACAGCATCCACTATTTAATGGTTGATGGTGTGGAAACTCCAGTTCACGAAACGGAATTTGCCAAAGATTCCGTATTTGGTTACACCTATAGTTATTTGCCTGATTATGTGGAGGAGAAAACTCAAGGTCAGATAAAAGCGGAAACTGTAGAAAGGTTTACCCTTGATAATATTCGTTCTGGCAGTTTAGAACGTTTACTGAAATTGACTGACAACCAATGTGGAGTTGTGGATGGAGAAACTCAAGCGGACTTAGATAGTTTTGCCAAGGATCTATTGGCAGCAGCAAGTCAAGGTAAAAAGTTTCTGTTGCGGAGTGCTGCCAGTATTTTAACTTCCCTCGCTGCTTTAGGTCCTCAACCTGTAGCTGCGGACGAGATGAGACAATATGTGAGGAGTGGGAAACCAGGTGCAATTATTGTGGGTTCTCACGTTAAGAAGTCTACTCAAC